>JBDNGI010000271.1:0-5763 GCA_041689345.1 Halanaerobiales bacterium | reverse complement strand
TGCTGTACCTATGCAGGCCAGTGTACCTCCAACTAGTAAATTTTATAAAGATGAATATGGTCAGGCCTATGCAGATTTTGATCTGGAACAGGCTGAGCAACTACTTGATGAAATAGGTATGGTTGATAAAGATGGTAACGGCTTTAGAGAAAGACCTGATGGTCAAGCATTTAGACCTACGTTGATATATTCTAAGGATTTCTTTGATCCAACACCTGCACTTGAACTTATCAAAAACAGCTGGAGTAAGGTTGGCATTGATTTTAATATGAAAGAGGTTGACCGTGCCTTATTAGATCAAGCTCGGGCTGCAAATGATTTTGATATTTCTGTCTGGGTGATAGATAATATTACAGATGTTGGTTTAGGAGACCCCTGGCATATAGCTAAAATGTTTGCTCCAGGTCCTGGTAGTGTTCCTTATTCACCATGGCCAGATTTTATTAACTGGATACAGACCAAAGGTGAAGAGGGTATTGAACCACCAGAAGAGATTAAATATTTAAGAAAACTGGCTGATAAACTGGCTACAGACCCTGATCCTGCTGAACGTGATAAGGCTGCAGTAGAACTGATAGAATTACAGGCAGAGAATCTATGGTCAATTGGTACCGTAGCTCTACCACCACAGCCGGTTATGGTCAGCAACAAATTGAAGAATGTACCAGATAGAGGACTGTGGGACTGGTCTATGAGATATATGTCACCATATTACCCTGTACAGTTCTATCTTGATGATTAAATATGATGTATTGAAACAATAATATGATTTTCTATAGTGGTCTGGAATTGTTTTCTAGCAATTCCAGACCTTATAATACAAACGTGATAGAAAGGTGGTATGTAATGTGTTGAATTTTATTTTGAGACGGTCTATATTTATGATAATAAATATTATGCTGATATCAATACTTGCTTTCACTGTTATACAGTTACCTCCTGGTGATTTTTTGTCCAGTCAACTTGAGAGTCTCAGGGCCCAGTACGGTAATAATGTTGAGGATAGAATAGAATATTTACGTGAACTTTATGGTCTGAATTTACCTATGCATCAGCAATACTTAAAGTGGATTAAGGGTATTATCTTCAGAGGGGATTTTGGCCAGTCTTTTAAAGAAAATCGTTCTGTTAAAGAGATAGTTGTAGAACGATTACCGCTGACAATGATCATTACTTTATTTTCTTTACTTCTAACCTGGGTAATAGCAATACCAATTGGGGTTTTCTCAGCTGTTAAAAAATATACTGTTTTTGATTATATTTTCACTTTTATAGCCTTTATAGGACGGTCAATCCCCAGTTTTTTACTGGCCTTAATATTAATGTTCTTTTTATATGAAAATTTCGGTATGAGTATCGGGGGGCTATTTTCACCTGAATTTAAGAATGCTTCCTGGAGTTTGGCTAAAATTATGGATTTATTTAAACATATGATATTACCTGTAATTATAATAGGGGCTGCCGGGACTGCTGGAATGGTTAGGGTATTACGTAGTATGGTTCTTGACGAGTTGGGGAAACAATATGTACAGACAGCCAGATCTAAGGGTCTTGCTGAGCGTGTTGTAATCTGGAAACATATCTTCAGAATTGCGATTTTACCTATTATCAGTACAATTGGCTGGTTGTTACCCCGCCTGGTATCAGGTGCAATGATTATCTCCATTGTATTAAATCTGCCGACTACAGGAGCTATTATGTATCAATCCCTTTTGAATCAGGATATGTTTGTTGCTGGTGCTTTTGTTCTTTTACTCAGTACATTAACTATTATTGGGACTTTAATATCAGATATATTACTAGGGTTAGTTGATCCTAGAATTAGATATGAATAATTTTATTAAAGGAGGTTTAGTTATTATGACAGATACTAAAATAAATAGGGAAGATAAAACTGATTTTAGTGTTGAAACAAAACCTGTTGCCAGAACACAATGGCAGTTAATCTGGAAACAGTTCAAGAGACATAAGTTAGCCCTTTTTGGATTATATACATTACTAATATTATATGTTGTTTGTGTTGCTTTTCCGGGCTTTTTTGCCCCTTATAGTCAAACTAATGAATTTGAAGGTACTAATGTCCCTCCTCATCGGATACGTTTTGTTGATGTTGATGGTAATTTTCATATTAGACCATTTGTTTATAATCGGACTCAAGAATTAGATATGGAAACCTTTCAGCAAGTATATACTACTGATACCAGTAAGCGGTATCCAATTAAATTTTTTGTCAGGGGAGATAAATATAGTGTATTAGGTTTATACGAAACGGATATTCACCTTTTTGGCGTTGAAGATGGTGGGAGAATATTCTTGTTTGGTAGTGAAGATTTGGGACGGGATTTGTTTAGCCGGGTAATTTATGCTGGACGGGTCTCCCTTACAATTGGATTTGTAGGGGTATTTATTAGTATGATCCTTGGATTGTTATTGGGTGGTATTTCTGGTCTAGCTGGTGGTGTTGTAGATGAGTTAATTCAAAGAATAATTGAATTATTGATGTCAATTCCCAAGATACCTCTTTGGATGGCATTGGCAGCAGCAATTCCTCAGCAGTGGTCGGCAATCAAGGTCTATTTTGCTATTACTATTATTCTTTCTTTTATGGGCTGGACAGGAATTGCTAGAGTAGCCCGGAGTAAGTTTATCTCTCTACGTGAAGAAGATTTTGTGGCTGCTGCTCATTCTTTTAATGCACCTATGACAATAATTATAATTAAGCATTTAATTCCTAATTTTATGAGTTATTTAATAGTAAGATTAACACTGGCAATACCTGGTATGATAATAGCTGAGACGTCCCTTAGTTTTTTGGGGGTTGGATTAAAGGCACCTGTAGTTAGTCTGGGAGTGCTCTTGCAAAGGGCGCAGAGCTTTCAAACGGTCAGCTTATATCCCTGGTTACTACTTCCAGGTTTAATTGTAGTTATTGTTGTACTGTCCTATAATTTTGTGGGCGATGGATTAAGAGATGCCGCTGATCCTTATAGTTAATCTGAGATGAGGAGGTTTTAATAATGGATAATAATAAATTATTGGAAGTAAAAGATTTACAGACTTATTTCTATACAGAAGAAGGTATAGTTAAAGCAGTAGATGGTGTTAGTTTTAATATAGAACAGGGAGAGACCCTGGGGGTAGTCGGAGAAAGTGGATGTGGTAAGAGTATAACATCACTATCTCTAATACAGCTTGTTCCTAAACCAAGGGGTAAAATAGTGGGTGGAGATATTACTTATTATTTTAAAAATAATAAATCTGTAAAAATAACTGAACTAAGCCCTCATGGTGAAAAGATCAGAAAAATACGTGGAAAAGAGATAGCAATGATCTTTCAGGAACCAATGACTTCTTTAAATCCTGTTTATACAATTGGTGAACAGATTATGGAAGCAGTCCGTTTACATCAAGATAAAGATAAAAATGAGGCTCGCGAACGAGCTATAGAAATGTTAAATTTGGTTGGGATTGCAGCTCCAACTCAGCGAGTTGATGAATATCCTCATCAATTAAGTGGTGGTATGAGGCAGAGGGTTATGATAGCTATGGCTTTATCATGCGATCCAAGTTTGTTAATAGCTGATGAACCTACAACGGCTCTGGATGTTACAATTGAAGCCCAAATTCTAGATTTAATGAAAGAATTACAGGAAAAAATGAATATGGCTATAATGTTTATTACACATGATCTAGAGGTTATTGGTGAAATGTCTGATAGGGTAATGGTAATGTATGCTGGGAAAATAGTGGGAAGAGCAACTGTAGATGATATATTTTATAATAATAAACACCCCTATACTAGAGGATTACTGAATTCAATACCACAGATTGGTAGAAAAAAACGCTTGATACCTATCGACGGTTCAGTCCCAAGTTTGAGAAATCTACCTGGTGGATGCTATTTTGCCCCTCGCTGCCCTGAAGCAATGGAGATCTGTACCCGACAGGAACCGCCAACTTTTGATCTGGAAGACGACCAAGAAGTTAAGTGTTGGTTGTATCAACAAAAGGAGGTTGCTTCTAATGAGTGATGAAATATTACTAAAGGTAGATAATTTAAAGAAATATTTTCCTATAAAAAAGGGAGTTTTTAAAAAGGTAGTTGGCCATGTTAAAGCAGTTGATGATGTAAGTTTTTATATTAAAGAAGGTGAAACTCTGGGATTAGTAGGTGAAAGTGGTTGTGGGAAGTCCACTACCGGCCGTTGTCTACTAAAATTGATTGAACCTACTGAGGGAAGTATAAAATTTAAAAGAAATGATAAATATGTAGATATACTAAAGGCAGAGAAAGACCAGTTAAAAGAAATACGTAAAGACATTCAGATTATTTTTCAGGATCCTTTTTCTTCATTAGATTCAAGGATGTCTGTTAGGGATATTATTGCTGAACCACTCTGGATTAATAAAGTTGGCAATAGAGATACCCAGACAGAAATGGTTAGGGAATTACTGGAAAAGGTAGGTCTAAATGGTTATCAGATGAATCGTTATCCCCACGAATTTAGTGGTGGGCAGAGGCAGCGAATAGGGATTGCCCGGGCGCTGGCTTTAAATCCTAAACTAATCGTCTGTGATGAGCCAGTTTCTGCTCTGGATGTTTCGGTACAGGCACAGGTTATAAATCTTATGATGGATCTACAGGAGGAGTATGGCTTTGCTTATATCTTTATAGCTCATGATTTAAGTGTTGTAGAACATATTAGTGATAGGGTTATGGTTATGTATCTGGGAAAGATTGCGGAAGCTGCTGATACTGAATCTATTTTTCAAAAACCCCGTCACCCATATACAGAGGCCTTGTTAGGTTCTATACCAGTTGGTGACCCCCGTTCTGATAAAAGTAGAATTACCTTTGGCGGTAGTGTCCCAAGTCCTGCAAATCCACCTTCGGGTTGTAACCTTCATCCAAGGTGTAGATATGCTAAGGAAATTTGTCAGCAAGAAGAACCTATTTTAAAAGAGATGTTAGATGAGCAGGATCGCTTTGCTTCCTGTCATTTTCGCGAGGAACTAAAACTATCGGGATATAGTGATTTAAAGAGAAAGGTACAGGGTTTATAAAGTTTGGTTTGCTTAAGGCACTTTTAACATGCCTTCGGTTAATATTTGTAAATACCGGTATAATAAAGTGTTTTCTTAGTTTCAGTGGAGGTTTTAGCGGCAGTTAGCTATCGGACAAAAGTTACCAAGCAATAGTGGAGCAGTAATTTATAAAAAGAATATATATTAAAGTCCTGTCATTATGATGGGACTTTTTTTAAATTCTTGACCAATGAGTACTGTATCAAGTATACTGTAAATTAGATGGATTACGGAGGGAGATCTTTTATGAAACTTGCTGATATAATTAATTTGCTGGAGCTTGAGGTATTAGTAGGGGCAGATAATGATTTTGAAATAGAAACAGCCTGTGGTGCGGATTTGATGAGTGATGTATTGGCTTTTTCTCAGGAGAAGACCCTTCTGCTTACTGGTTTGACAAATCCCCAGGTTGTAAGGACAGCTGAAATAACTGGTATTAGAATTATTATATTTGTCAGAGGGAAAAAGCCAATGCTTGATACTATAGAATTGGCTCAGGAAAAAGATGTCTACCTTTATTATTCAGCAAAAACATTGTTTGAATGTTGTGGTCAGCTTTATGGTAATGGTTTAAAGTCAGAAAAAATCCGGGAATTAGATAATTAAGATATAGCAAATGTAAATAAATGATAGCAATTATTATTAATCTTTTGGAGGAATATAATTTGAAGGAACAGA
>JBDNGI010000270.1:0-3075 GCA_041689345.1 Halanaerobiales bacterium | reverse complement strand
GTGAAGATAATTTAATTCTACCAGTTCTTTCTGTAGGAGGTCAGGGTGTTATTAGTGTTGCTTCACATTTAGTGGGTAAAGAAATAAAAAAAATGATTACTGAATTTAAAAAGGGTAATCTAAATGAAGCTATTCAATTGAATAAAGGCTTAGGTAAAATGTATAAAGCAATATTTGTGACAACTAATCCTATCCCGGTAAAATCGGCCTTAAATCTCCTTGGTATGGAAGTTGGGAGTGTACGTCCACCACTTATTGAGGTAACTCAGGCTGAAAAAGAAGTTTTGATTGATGTTTTAAAAGAGTTCCAGCTTCTTTAATTTTTTATATTAACGGTATTATTAAGACACCGCTTCTACAAGTGAGTATTCTGGAGCAGCTTCAACCATGCTTTCTAAATAGAAGAAGATAGTATGGCTAAGATTCAGCTGGAGTAAAAACTCCATCTGAATCAAGTCTTATACTATGTGATTTAAATGTTTTTTTATGGACAATCTATATTAATCCTTGTTTTTTAAGTGATTAAAGGTTATAATAGTGGTAACGGGTAGATTGAACGGGAGTTCTTGTAACAAATAATTTTGGAAGAATTATTGAAAGTATTAATTGATTTGTATTTTGGTCGGAAAAATTATGGAGGTGTTTTTTTTAGTTAAATGTCAAAAATGAATAGTACACAAGAAGTATCAGTTACCCCGTTAGGTGGGGTAGGAGAAATAGGAAAAAATATGATGATAGTTGAAATAGAAGATGAAATTTTAATTATCGATTGTGGTGTTAAGTTTCCAGAAGATGATTTATTAGGGATAGATTTGGTAATCAATGATTTTAGCTATGTTAGAGAAAATAGTGATAGAGTAAAAGGTATTGTCCTTACACATGGTCATGAAGATCATATAGGTGGATTACCATATCTCTTGAGGGATATTAATGTCCCTATATATGGAACTAGATTAACCCTAGGCTTGTTAGAAGGAAAATTAAAGGAACATCGATTATTAAAAGACACTCGTCTTAAGGTAGTAAATCCAGGAAGTTCGATTAAAGTGGGAAATATTAAAGTGGAATTTATACGAGTTAATCATAGTATTGCTGATACATGCGCTTTAGCGATTCATACACCATTGGGACCTATCGTTTATGCTAGTGATTTTAAATTTGACCAAACCCCTATTGATGGAGAAATCGTAGATTTTCATAAGTTGGCTGAACTTGGTGACTCTAAACCAGGTGTTTTAGCATTGTTTTCAGATAGTACTAATGTTGAAAGAGCAGGTTTTACTCTATCTGAAAAAGTTGTTGGTAATACAATTGATGATATTTTTAGAGGTGCTAGAGAAAGAATTGTTCTAGCGACCTTTGCGTCAAATATACATCGCGTACAACAGGTTATCAATGCAGCTATTAAATTTAACCGTAAGGTAGCATTTACAGGAAGAAGTATGATTAATAATGTTGAGATAGCGAGAAATTTAGGCTATCTAACTGTTCCTGATGATATGATAGTTAATATTAGAAATGTATCTGATTATCCCGATAATCAGATTGTTCTTTTAACAACAGGAAGTCAGGGAGAACCTATGGCTGCTTTAACCAGAATGGCAAGAGGAGATCACTATCATATTAACATTCGTAAAGGTGATACAGTTATAATCTCAGCTTCTGCTATTCCTGGTAATGAACGCTTGGTTGGTCAAACTATCAATCAACTCTTTAAAAGAGGGGCTAATGTTATTTATGAAGATGTTTCAGGTGTTCATGTGTCTGGTCATGCGAGCCAAGAAGAATTGAAATTGATGATGAATTTAGTTAGGCCTAAATACTTTGTACCAACACATGGAGAATATAGGCATTTGAATCGTCACGCTGCTCTCGCAAGAGAAAATGGTATTCCTGAAGAGAATATCTATATTGCTGATGTTGGTGATAAGATAGCATTTAGTGAGGAAAAGGTTAGGAAGGCTGCCAATATACAGTCTGGTAGTGTTTTTGTAGATGGCTTAGGTGTTGGAGATGTTGGAAATATAGTATTAAGAGATAGAAGATTGCTCTCAGAAGATGGTATTTTAATTGTTGTTGTAACAATTGATAATCATGGAAAAATTCTTTCTGGACCTGATATAATTACCCGTGGATTTGTATATATTAGAGAATCTGAAGAACTTATTGCTGAAGCAACATCTAGATTAGAAGAAAAATTGAAAGAATGTGAGAAAAATAATATTACTGAATGGTCAGTTCTTAAAAATAAAATACGTGATACTCTCAATGATTATATCTATAAGAAAATAAAACGTAATCCAATGATTCTTCCAATTATTATGCAAGTATGATTTTAAGGATGAGATGAGATAATTCAATAAGTAAAAATAACTTTTTAAAGAGCCGGTATTATATACCGGCTCTTTTTGTTGCCCTAAACAGCTTTTTTTGTCGGCAGTCATAAGCTTTTATGGGGCTAGTGGTTACTACTTTAATGTTAAAATTGGAAGTGCCCTATAAAAAATAATTTTAAAAATATTTCTTGACAATATAATCTATATTTGATATATTTATTTAAACTATATATCCTTTTAAGCTAATCCAGAGAGGTTACCAAAGGAAGATAATAAGGTATATTAAATACTTATATGTATTGAGATAGAGACCTCTTGCTATTATTTTAGTAAGAGGTCTATTTGATTCACTTGTGTTTAAAAAGCTAAAGAAAAAAATGAATAGTATATCCTTTTAAATTGGTACAGAGAGACTAATAAAGGAGTGGATAACATGTAATCAAGATATACATCTCCTTATATCAGTCAATTGATATAAGGTTTTTTTATATATAAATCTGTCCGATAGCTAACTGCCACTAACCAGGGCCTGATTTTTAGGTCATCCTTGAGGCCTAATCGAATATGGTCATACTAAAGCCTACATCGCGTATATTAATTAAAGGCTTTAGTGAGGACTAAGTTTCAGTGGAAGACAACCTTAAACTGTTCTAGTAAGGTTCTATATAAATAGGGAGTGCTGTTAGAGTGCAACCTTAAACTGTTCTAGTAAGGTTCTATATAAATAGGGAGTACTGTT
>JBDNGI010000269.1:0-2991 GCA_041689345.1 Halanaerobiales bacterium | reverse complement strand
ATTCACTGATATAAGTCCTAACAAAACAATTGAGGGAGCAGTCGGAGGTATTTTATTTACTATCTTAATAATAAGTATATATACCTATATTCTAGGGGTTTTTTCAGGGTATTGGTTAGTATATGCATTTTTTGTTGCAATTATAGCAATGATTGGTGACCTATTCGAGTCCAGTATGAAAAGATATTCGGGTGTAAAGGATTCTGGTAGTATACTTCCAGGACATGGTGGTATTTTAGACCGCTTTGACAGTCTCCTTTTTTCTATACCATTTACATATTTCTTTCTTGTATATATAATTTAACAAAGAGAAATTACCAGGATAATTCTTCTTATAAAGTATTACCTAATTTTGCAATTCAATAAAGTAAGATTTTTATTTGAGAATAATAAAAATTGATTATCCCCTGTAGGTTTTAATAAATTTTAAACTGGGTTAAAGCCAAAGGGGTATTTATTATGGAGATATGGGTAAAAAGGATTTTAGTTTCTTTTATAATGCTGCTGATTATTGTTGTGTTATTAAATTTTTCTATTACTTATTTAACACCATTTGTTATAGCAGTATTATTGGCCAGTCTGATTAACCCAATAGTCAATAAAATAGAAGAGTTTCATAAAATAGAAAGATCGCTGGCAGCATTTA
The DNA here is from genome assembly GCA_041689345.1 of Halanaerobiales bacterium. Taxonomy (GTDB): domain Bacteria; phylum Bacillota; class Halanaerobiia; order Halanaerobiales; family DTU029; genus JBDNGI01. Next base: position 2,345 of record JBDNGI010000269.1, on the reverse strand, counting down.
TTGTCTTATCTTTTTTTATTTTATTATTTAGCTTAGCTTCTTTAACTGCCTTTATAAACCTCTCTGAATCTGAGACATTCCCAAATACTCCACCTTGCATTTTTATAGATTTAATTGCTGATTTATAGTTTTCTTCATCGGTCGCGCCAGTACAATCTTTTAGAAGTATACACCAATAGCCATAATCATTAGCTTCTCTCATTATGGTATGAACACATACATCCGTTGTTATTCCAGTAATTACAAGATGAGTGACCCCTAGATTTTTTAGTATTAGATGAATATTGCTCATACCGAAGGCTCCTTTACCTGCTTTATCAACAATATATTCACCTTCTATTGGATACAGCTCTTCGACAATATCCCAGTTAGCTTCTCCCCTTACTAATAGTTTTCCCATTCCCCCTTCAGGTGTTTCTCCAATACCTGTTCCTTTACCAATGATTTTTGATCTTAACACTTTGTTAAAAGGTGCATCCGATAAATCTGGCAAATGTCCTTCTCTTGTATGAATTACTTTTATATCAGTTCCCCTTATCGCTTCAAGCACACTTCTAATAGGTCCAATTGGGGCTGCGGTTGCCTCTAAATCATACCCCATAACATCTACATAACCTTTTTCACCAGCAAAATCTGTTTGCATATCAATAGATAAAAACGCTGTTCTTGCAGAATCTAGTTCAATAAATGCATTTTGTCCAAATTTTGGAGTATCTTCAACTTCCATTTTAAATAATGTTCCCTTTGGTTCCCCATATTGCCAAGTAGGGAAATATAAAGTCTTTGTTTCTTTAAACTTCTTATAAGCCTCATCAACTTTTTTTAGGAACTCTTCTCTACCTTTATTTAAAAAATCTTCATACTTTCTTAATTCATTAGCCATTTTTTATCTCCCCCTCATCTAATAAATCCTTATCTCTAAATACAATTTGTTCTAAAATAATTACTAAAATGATAACCAAAATTACAGAGTTATTTAATAATGTTGCAACAAGTCTTGGTACGCTATCAAAAAACTCCTTTGGTAACATTGAAGTTCCAAGAGCAAAGAATATAGAAAAACCAACTATAAATATCTCCCTAGTCTGAAATTGTTTACTCCTTGTCATATTTTGCGCGCCTAGTCCAATTAAAGTAGAGGCTACTCCTAGTAAGACTGCACCTGCAACAGGAGCAGGCATAGCCGCCATAAGTCCGCCCACTTTCCCAAAAAAGCTTAAGACTATAAATGCAATACTCGCAACTATAATAAAAAATCGGGATGCTACCCTTGTTAAGAGTACAAAACCTAAGTTTTCGCCATATGCTACTGTGCTTGGCACTCCAAAAATACTCGGTAAAACACCTTCAACTAATCCAAATATCGTAAAATACTTTTTCTGTGTCTTATCTGATACACTTACGCCAATAATTTCAGAATACCCCTCTACATTTCCATATAGATTTATGGCTGCAAAGATATTTACAATTGTCATAGTTATAATTAAATCTATTGGTGGCATTCCAAAACCATACGGGAATATTTTAGGGAACGAAAAGAGAGGCATACTATTGACTAATCCCCAATCAAATTCCCCTCCAATAATGAATATAAGATATCCTGCAACTATCGTTATTAAAACTGGTATGGTTGCAAGTATCCCTTTGCCTTTAATTGAGAGATAACCTGCTAATAGTGCTAAAAAAATCCCAACAAAATACGGCCATCCTGAATTATACTTAGCTATTAAGCCCATCCCTACAAAGCTTGTTGTAAGTCCGATAGTCATTATCATTGATCCTAATACTAAAGGAGTCCAAACTTTTTTTATATAACTAAACACATTTAATAGTCCAAGTATCGCAACAATAACCCCAGCAATTATATAAGCATTAAATGAAAGCAGCGCATATTCTCTTCCCCCTACTGCGAAAGCAGACATAATTGCAAGTGAAGGTATAATATTTGGTCCAGATACCATTGATAATTTATGACCTAAAGTAACTTGCACAAGAGTTGAAACCCCAATCATTAAGACTACTCTACTCATATATCCTGCTAGGACAGTCTCACTAAATCCTACGCCAACACCCACAATGGCATATCCCCAAACTACCGGATAAAACATTATCAATATCCATTGCAACGAATATATAATTGTATCTTTAATATTTCTAGGCTTATCATCTGGTTTATATACTAGTTCTATATTTGATTTAGTCATTTCTTCCCCCCTCTCACACTGTTTAATAATGGAAATACATTTACATATATAGATAATCTTCTATGCATTTGTTACCCACAAATTTTAACTACTAACTCATATTTAGCTTCTTTGATGTAATTTTCAGCATTGCCACGCTTT
>JBDNGI010000268.1:0-7659 GCA_041689345.1 Halanaerobiales bacterium | reverse complement strand
TAGAAGCCCTAAAGGATGACCTAAAGATCAGGCCCTGGTTAGCGGCAGTTAGCTATCGGATAAATAGATAAGAAAGCTGTTGATTTAATTGAAATAGATACTTATTTTTATAAGACTCATCTTTTGCCATCAAATGGCTTATAAGGTCTTTTAGCACGCGGCTGATCAAGTATTTCTTTAAAAATAACCCCTTTAATTAAATCATCACTACTAAAACTATTCTCATTAAGATATGATTTGCCTCTTTTGTTATCTTGACCATAGGCATTATCACTATCCTTTTTATTTTTTCCAGGTAATGAATTCCTTTTAGTTCTTCTAACAAAAGAATTCCTACCACGGTTAGCCCCATCATGATCTATATTCTGCCTTTTTTTACTAAGTTCATCTCTTGAAGTTGGGCGTTCTAAGGTATTTCTAGAATTATCTTTATTAGTAGCCTTTTGTAACGGGCGATCATCATTTTTAGGAGATTCTTCGTAGGCAGGAACCCACTCATCATCCAAAGATTGCCTGGAATTGTTCATTGACTGCGCTTTAGCCTGACTCGTTTCCTTCTCACCTTGATTAATTTTGGAAAAGAAATCGGCAATTTTCTTTTCAACTCCCTTTCGCTTACCATTATCCTTACCTTTTGATGATAACTTCCCTATAAATCTGGCTATCCATGAAATAATAACTATAGCCCAGATTATTGCGCCAAAATTTTCCATTTATATCTCCCCCTAATCTTTATCAGGAGATTGGCATTTATTATCGCCTTTACCCATATCAGATATATTAGAGCGCATATCTGTATCTGCCTGAACATTTTTCATATTCAAGTAATCCATGACACCCATTTTACCAGAGCGTAAGGCCTCTGCCATTGCCTTTGGTACTTCAGCTTCAGCTTCAACAACTTTAGCTCGCATTTCCTCAACTCTAGCCCGCATTTCCTGTTCTTCAGCAACAGCCATAGCCCTTCTTTCTTCAGCCTTAGCCTGAGCAATTTCTTTATCGGCTTCAGCTTGATCTGTCTGTAATTGGGCCCCGATATTCTTACCAACATCAACATCAGCAATATCGATAGATAAGATTTCAAAAGCAGTCCCTGAATCAAGTCCTTTTTCTAGAACAGTTTTAGATATAGAGTCAGGATTTTCCAGTACCTTCTTATGGGTTTCAGCAGAACCAACAGTTGTAACAATACCCTCACCAACCCTGGCCAGAATAGTCTCTTCACCAGCTCCACCAACAAGACGTTCAATATTAGCTCTAACGGTAATCCTGGCTGTAGCCATTACCTGAATACCATCCATGGCAACAGCAGTGACTATAGGAGTCTGAATGACTTTAGGATTTACACTCATCTGTACAGCCTCTAATACATCACGACCAGCAAGATCAATAGCAGCAGCCCTTTCAAAACCAAGGTCGATCTCTGCCCTCTGTGCAGCAATTAAAGCATCTACTACACGATCTACATTTCCTCCAGCTAAATAATGTGCTTCCAATTGATCACTCGATATTCCAATCCCAGCTTTATGTGATTTAATCATCGGTGTAACTATAATAGATGGTGGAATCCTTCTTAACCTCATACCAACTAAATTAAATATTCCTATTTTCACACCAGCAGCAAGCGCTGAAATCCACAGCCCTACAGGTATAAAATAAAAGAAAATTGGAACAAAAACAAAGATACCTATAATAATTGCTAAACTTACTATACTCATTCACATCATCCCTCTCTAATTTTTTTTTACTACTATGCGGTTACCCGCAATTTTATAAACACTAATTTCTTCGTCTCTATCAATAAACTCACCTTCACTAACTACATCTATCCTCTCTCCTTCAATTTCTGCTATACCTGCAGGCCTTAAAGGGGTTACTGTAGTACCAACTTTACCGATAAGTTCCTTTTTATTATTCTGGGCTAGATAACCCGCCTCTTTTGTTTGGCTTTCACCTAATGAAATATTATTCCATAGCCGACTACTGCCAAAAATCTTAATCAAAACAATTAGGCCTGTAATTGTAAGTATAAGAATCGTTGCCAATGCTGTAATCGCTACATCAAAAGTCGGGAATAAGAAATATATGCTAGCAAACATTGCTATGATACCACCTATACCAGTTATCCCAAATCCAGGAACAACAAATAACTCCAAAGCCATTAATATGATCCCTATTATAAAGAGTATCATCACACCCCAACCAGCTAGATCATAATAGATATAACTACTAAATACTAAGCCAAGGGACAAAAAGCCTATTGTTCCAGCAATCCCAAAGCCGGCAATTACAGCTTCTGCAATAATAGCTATAATACCAATTGTAAGCAACATTGTTGTTACAGTTGGTTTAGTTATTATACGAGCAGCCTTTTCAGCCATAGTCATTTCCACTACTTCAACTCGACCTGGACTATAATTAAGTTCATTGTATAACTGTTCAATATTACTTACCCTATAGTCAGTCATATTGTGCTCCAAGGCCTCTTGTGCAGTTAATGTTAATAGTTTCCCCTTAGAGATAACACCTTCAATTTCAATATCTGAATCTACCATAGCAGCCGCAAGATCGGCATTCTTACCCCTTACCTCCGCAGTAGCCTTAAATTCTTTCCGTAAAGCAGAGATATATTTTTCTTCATTGGGACGGGTTTCTGCGGCTCCTATACTACTTCCTTCAGACATTATAAGATTTTCAGCTGCTAGAGCAATTAAAGCACCTGCAGACCATGCTCGGCCTTTAACATAGGCAGCTGTCGGGATGGTAGTTTTCAGTATAATATCCCTGATCTTAATTGCTGAATCTACATATCCACCATATGTATCGATTTCAAATATTATCAAATCAGCTCCAGCATCTTCTGCCTCCACTATACCTCTTTCAGTCAATTTCAATAGTCCATTGTCAATCTCTCCTGTAATTGGTATTTTGTACACCAGATCAGTACTATCAGCATATAAAACAGGACTAATAATAAATAATGTGATTAATAAACCTATAACAAAATATAAACTAACAGATTTCCTAGAAAGTTTGTTACTCATTAACATATCACCACCTTTTTCTTCTTCAAACTAAAGATTTGATAATAAAGTTTATATAGATAATTAAATTAATGCTTCGCAACTTTTATTATGCTAGCATTTACAGATATTAACCGAACGAACATTAAAAGTGTTCCAGTTTCGACTGAAAGAAAGAAGTTGGTTAACAAATCTTGTCTGAACGAAATGCAATGAAGTGAGTTTGATTTGTTACTTCTTGATTGATGAAGAAACTGGGAATTAACACTTTTCTGTGAGTGAGGTCATATCTGTAAATGCGGTCATCAAAAAGGAAATTCCTATAGTATTAAATTATGACCATATACATATACTTATTCTTTTACTTAGTATATGTATATTTCTAAACATAAGATAAAACACCTTAAGATCTAGTTAATTCTAAGTGTAATAATATATATTGTCATATTACTATTTAAATTATATCACAATATGCTTAAAATTAGTAATAATTAAACAATTTAATGCAGCTTTTGTGTCATATACTTTTTTTGAAAAAAGAATACCGAAAACCCTTCGGTATCCTTTACGTTATAATTTTAAATATGTACTTTGTGGCATTTAGCTTAGTTTTTCACGTACTATGGAATTCACAATATTTCCGTCAGTCCTGCCCTTAACCTTAGGCATGATAGCCCCCATTACTTTTCCCATATCAGCCATAGATGATGCGTCAAGTTCGTTAATAGTTTTGTTTACTATTTTTTCGATTTCTTCAGTACTTAATTGTTCTGGTAGATAAACTGATAAAATATCTATTTCTTTATTTAAATCAACAACAGTATCATCTTTACCAGCCTTTTCATACTCAACGATAGAATCACGTCTTTGCTTGACTTCTTTGGCGAGAACCTCAACAACTTCACTATCCTCAAGGTCTTTTCGCTTATCAATTTCAACATTCTTAATCGCTGCCCTGGCCATCTTAATCACAGATAATCTCTGCTTATCTTTACTCTTCATAGCATTCTTCATATCATCTAATAACTTTTCATTTAGAGACGAAATTTTTCCCACCCCCCCAAAATTTTTAAACAATGATTCAGCATATATCTCCCAACTTTTCTCCACCAAGAAGATGGAAATGAATATGAAAAACCACCTGTCCGCCATCTTCATTACAATTTGCTACAACTCTAAAACCATCTTCTGCTATATCATATTCCATAGCTAATTTTTTGGCTACCAGATACATATGACCTAACAATTGCTTGTTTTTTTCTTCTAAATCTAAAATAGTTGCTATATGTTCTTTTGAAATTATTAAAAAATGTATTGGAGCCTTAGGATTTATGTCTTTAAATACTACAACCTGATCATCTTCATATAATAGTTCTGTATTCATTTTACCATTAGCTATATCACAAAATATACAATTTCCCATATCTTTCACCCTCTTTCAATTCATTCTTCATTTCACTAATATAAATTCTATATTAGCCAAAAAAATCCTGCTTTTATTTAATCTTTCTTTTATGATTTACTTTCATTTATAAATAATATATTAAGCATACAGTTAAGACTTAGCATGGTGAAGTATAATGGATTATAGAATTATTTAATTATTTTACCAAATGCATTTTCAAAATCTATAGACTTTACTAATTTAACATCAACCATTTTACCCATATATTTACTGTCTTCATCAAGCAAAACCCTGATATAATTATCTGTAACTCCAGTAAGAAAATTAGTCTGATGGTCACGGCTCTCTTCAATAATTAATTTTCTAATCTTTCCTAGGTGTTTCTGCTGATAAGCTAGCATTAACTTTTCATTTAAATAACGCATTCTACTACTATATTCCTTTTTAATATCCCCAGGAATTTGTTCTTTCATTCCAGCTGCCGGAGTACCCTCCCTTACTGAAAACGGGAAAACATGTAGTCGGCTAAAAGCCATTTTCTTAACAAATTCAAAATGTTCCTGAAAACTCTCTCGGTCTTCTCCAGGAAAACCAACTATTAGATCAGTAGTAATTGCAATATCCGCAACTTTTCCCCTAATCTTATTAATAACCTGACGAAACTCATCTTTAGTATAAGGCCTTTTCATTTTTTTAAGAATTTTATCACTACCACTTTGCAATGGTAAGTGTAAATGAGGGCAGAGTTTTTCTTCATTTGCAATAATTCCTAATAATCTATCAGAAATTTCAGTAACCTCTATAGAACTTAAACGTATATGTTCTAGATCTTTTATATCTACTAAATACTCTATTAATTGTTCCAAGCTATTATCCTTATCCCAGTCATAACCATATGCACCCAGGTGTGTACCTGTAAGAATTATCTCCTGAACTCCCCTTTTTACCAATTCTTTAACCTCATCTACTACTGAAGCATGCTTGCGGCTGCGAACAGGACCTCTAGCATATGGAATAATGCAATAACTGCAAAATTGATCACAGCCTTCCTCTATTTTTACATATGCCCTGGTAGTTTCACGTAAGGTATCTACTCTTAATTCTTCAAAAACATTTAATTCTTGACGCTCTAAAATATTAATATCAGCTTTTCCTTGATCAAGAACTGATTCAACATATTCAACAATATTTGAACGATTGCTAGTACCAATAAAAAGATCTACACCATCAATATTCTTAACTTCTTCTGGAGATACCTGTGTATAACAACCAACCAGTGCAACAATAGCAGCAGGATTCACCCTTTTTGCCCTTCTGGCTAATTGTCTTGATTTTCGAGCTGCCTGATTAGTAACAGTACAGGAATTCACCACATATATATCTGCAATATCATCAAAATCTTTTATCTCATAACCCTGTTTTTTAAATAAATCCATCATTGCTTCAGACTCATAATGATTTACTTTACAACCCAAAGTATGAAATGCAACTGTACTCATGACTTATCCTCCTAATTAAGCAGTCCTCCTGATCCGATTATCCCCCTAAATCATCTGCTTGATATAACAACGCTGTCAATGCTACAAATCCAGCTGTCTCTGTTCTTAAAATGCGAGGACCAAGGGTAATAGCGTGACCACCATTCTTTTGAATGAATTCCACTTCATCTGTAGTAAATCCACCCTCTGGACCGATGATAACTAATACATTTTTAAGTCTTAAACTATTGTCATCATTCTGGAATTGATTACTTATTTGCTTATCTTTATATAAATTTTGTTTATTATCTTCTTTGTTTTCCTTGTATTGCTTATCTTCTTTATCTATGTAGTTTTTTTCATTATTATTATCATAATCTTCTTCCTGCTTATTAAACATATTTCTCCATAATTCCTTTAAACCAAGTTTGTCTTCATCTTCCCAAGGAATTAAAATCATGTCATAATCTATAAAAACAGACTTTAGGTCTTTTAAATTAATTAAATCATCAATAGGAGGAATTATCCCCCGACGGGATTGTTTAGCGGCTTCTTCGGCAATTTTTTGCCATCGATCCCTTCTCTTCTGTAGCTTTTTACCAGCAAGCTTTACTATAGTTCGTTTAGTGCTAAGTGGAATAATTTTCGCAATACCAATCTCTGTACATTTTTGTACTATTAGATCCATATTATTCTTTTTCGGTATAGCCTGAGCCAAGATGACTTTGATAGATGGCTCATTTCTATTTTTTTCACTTTTAATTATTATAGCAATAATCAACTTTTCTCTTATTTCTTCTATTTCAACTATATAATCCAAGCCATCACCATTATTAACAATAAACTGGTCACCGACTTGCATTCTTAATGAATGAGAAATGTGGTTAAAATCACTTCCTGTGACCTTAACCACTTCTCCTTCAATAGCATTATCTTCAACAAAGAATCTATGCATTTACAATTTCACCTACTCTTTGATAGCTACTAAACTTAGCCAATCATTCATCTTTTCTTCATCTATTAATTTTAATCCTAAATGTCCAAATGTATCAACAATGATATCTTTTTTTTCTGGAATAATACCAGATAAAATAAGTTTTGTTTTATCACTCATTAGTGGAGGAACAGAAGGAAGCAGACGCATAATCAAATTAGGTAGCAAATTAGCTGTTATTATAGAAAAGGTATTATTAATATCCTTAGTCATATCACCTTTAATAATTCTAACATTATCTTCCACTTGATTAATAGATATATTTTCCCTGGCGGCACTAACGGCAGCAGGATCTAAATCAATACCTAATATATCCTGTATACCCAAATAAGCTGCAACAATAGTCAGAATCCCTGTTCCTGTACCAATATCTAGCATATTTTTTTGCTCATTTACATTAACTATATACTTTTCCAATAAGCTCACACACATCTGAGTTGTTTCATGTCCACCAATACCAAATGCCATCCCTGGATCAATTTTGATTATCTGACGATTACCTTCTTCAACAGTCTCCCAACTGGGGCAGACTATAAATTTCTTACCAATATCCAAGGGCTTAAAATATTTATGCCAGGAAGTAGCCCAGTCCTGATGATGTTTATCATTAAGCGATATAAGAAGCTCTCCAGTATCTATACTAAAATCAGCTAATTTATTAATCCTTCCCTTCAACTCTGAAAAGAGTTCAGGAAAATCTTCATCATTATAGTAATAAGCTGTTAGCCTCACTCGATTTTTATTATTATTATTATTATT
>JBDNGI010000267.1:0-5948 GCA_041689345.1 Halanaerobiales bacterium | reverse complement strand
GAAAACATTTTATATATAAGGCCCCGGTTTAAGGAGTTTTTAATTGGTCATCCCTTCTTTATATTAGCTCTCGGCTTAGAAGAACAACTGGGTCATAAGTTAATTTATTTCCCTTTACTAATACTAGCATCAATCGGTCAAATAAATATCTTGAATACCTTCTCACATATTCATACACCTATTATTGTATCAATCATAAGGTCAATACATGGTATTTGGCTAGGACTAATAATTGGGGTTATTATAGTTCTAATAGTTCGTTATCTATTATCGATCTGGAATAATAAGCGGGGCAGATATTATGTCTAAATATCTTCTGTCTGGTTATTATGGTTTTGATAATATTGGTGATGAAGCTATTTTGATGTCTTTAACAGCCGGATTAAAGAGTATCGATCCAAAAATAGAAATTACTGCACTATCAGCAAATCCTCAGTGTACTGCAGATAGATATAATGTAAGGTCTATTAACAGGAATAATATTTTATCCATTTTAAGGGAAATTAGAGCCTGTGATTATTTTGTAAGTGGTGGAGGCAGTTTATTGCAAGATGTGACTGGATGGAAGAGCATTCCCTATTATTTAGGACAGGTCTTGATTGCTCAGTTAATGGGTAGAAAGACTGTTTTTTATGCCCAGGGTATTGGCCCTGTAAAAGGGAAATTTTATAGGTGGTTAATCAGGAAAGTTATGAATAGGGCTAATTATATTTCAGTAAGGGATAGTAAGTCAAAAGAATTATTAATTGATTGGGGTATTGATGCTAATCAAATTAAAATATCTGTTGACCCTGTTTTTATTTTAAGGAATCTATCTGAGGATTATACTAATAGTGATATAGAAATTAAAACTCCTAAAACTCCAAGGCCCTTAATAGGTGTTTCTGTTAGACCGTGGGGTAATGAATACATAGATGATTTTGCTGAATCTTTAAGTAAATTTGCAGCGGAGATAGACGCAAATATTATTATAATACCTTTTCATATTAATCAAGATCAGGGTATTAGTAAAAAATTAAAAGAGAAAGTAATATCTAGATGGAATGAAGATGATTATAAAGCAGATATTATTTTGAGTGAAGTTGAAACACCTTTACAAGTAATAAGTCTATACAAAGAACTTGATTTTTTATTAGGAGTACGCCTGCATTCTTTAATTTTCTCAGTCCTAAAGAATGTGCCATTTGTGGCTATTGAGTATGATCCTAAGATTACAGGATTTTTAAATATGATTGGGATTAATTCTAGTGTTGATATTAATAATTTAGATGGTGAGCAATTATATAAAGTCTGTTATTCTGTTTGGTCTAACAATGATAATATTAAGGAAATATTAGAGCAGCAGGGTAATCTCCTGGCCCAAATTGCAATGAAGGATGTCAATGAATTAGTTTAGGAATGTGGTGAATTATGTCTGATTATATAAAGATTCTTGGTATTAAGATTAACAAAGTTGATATGGGACAAGCTATAAATGAAATTAATAGGCTTATTATAAATGATAATAAAAACTATATTATTACACCAAATTCAGAGATGATAGTTATGGCCCAGGAAGATGAAGAACTGGCAGAAATATTAAATAATTCCAATCTTAATGTAGCAGATGGTGCCGGTGTTGTTTTAGCATCAAAAATATATGGAGATAGATTAGCTGAAAGAGTTGCTGGTTTTGATCTAATGCAGCATTTATTGGAATTAGCTAGTGAGAAGAACTATTCTATTTATTTATTGGGTAGTAAACCGGGAATTGTAGACTGTACAAGGGAAATAATATCTGCTAAATATCCCTGTTTAAATATTTGCGGCACACATCATGGTTATTTAGATAAAAAGCTGCAAAAGAAGGTAATAAATGAGATTAATCATTTGAGGCCAGATATTCTATTTGTAGGTATGGGTGTTCCATTACAGGAGAAATTTATATCTAATAATTTATCCCAGTTAGAGGTAAAAATAGCAATGACTGTAGGAGGTTCTTTTGATGTTCTGGCCGGGGAAGTCAAAAGGGCACCTTTTTGGATGCAGTATTTAAATCTGGAATGGCTTTATAGATTAATACAGGAACCCAGTAGATTGGGGAGAATGATGGCACTGCCAAAATTTGTTTTTTTAGTATTATTAGACTACATAAAGAAATAAGATATTTAATGGTTGGGAGTTTTTTTATGAAAAATAGCAAAAGAATACTTATAGATTATATTGGAATTACCATTGGTTCAGCTTTGCTGGCCCTTTCATTATCACTCTTCCTTATTCCTAATAAAATAGCTGCTGGGGGTTTAAGTGGTTTAGCAACTATTATTTATTATTGGACAGGGCTTCCGGTAGGTACTATGACTTTGTTAATGAATATTCCTTTGTTTATAGCTGGTGTTAAATTTCTAGGGCGTTCTTTTGGAGCTAGGACTATTTATGGAATGATATTATATTCTTTGTTTATTGATCTATTTCAACCTTTAGTTCCTATCATAACCAAGGACCTGCTGTTAGCTAGTATTTATGGTGGTGTCTTAGGTGGTCTTGGACTTGGTATCGTCTTTCTATCAAAGGGAACAACTGGCGGCACGGATATGATAGCCCGCTTGATAAATCATTTTACTAATTTGAGTATGGGACAAGGTCTCTTGTTAGCAGATGGGATTGTTGTATTATTAGCAGGTTTCTTTTTTAGTGCCGAGGTAGCATTATATGCAGCAATTACTATATTTATAAATAGCAAAACGGTAGACCTTGTTCAGGAAGGTATTAATTATAAAAAAGCAGCCTTTATAATTTCAGGTGAGTCAGAGCATATAAAAATGAATATAATGGAAGAATTGGATCGGGGAGTTACTGTTTTAAAAGGTGAAGGTGGATTTACTGGGCAAGAAAAGAATGTTCTATATTGTATAATAAATCGTTCTGAGTTGAGTAAGCTTAAAAGGATGGTCTATAGTCATGACCAGAATGCCTTTATGATAATATCTAATGTTCACGAAGTTCTTGGTGAGGGTTTTAAAGAAGTAGCAAAAAACTAAAATAATAAATAGGAATAATCAGCCACAGGTAGTTTTATTTACCTATGGTTTTTTTTATATATCCTACCCCTTTTATATATACTAATAACGAGGGGGAAAACAAATGATAATTTTTAATAAAGTGACTAAAAATAATATCAAGGAATTATCTATATATATTAGGTCAGGTGAAATAGTCTGTATTTATGATGATAGTAAAAAGACAAAAACCCTATTTAATTTACTTAATGGCATTGAGCAAGTGGAAAAGGGTACAATTAGATATCTTGATAGAGGGAGTTATTGCATTAAACCGGCAAATGATTTAATTGGTTTTGTATTTAATAAAGATATATTACTTCCTGAAAGAACAATCAGAGAAAATCTTAAATATATAATGAGGATTAAAGGACTTGAGATGTCCTGTTGCGATACTCGCATTAAGAGGATATTAGAAATAGTTGATCTAAAAAAGTATTATAATCAAAAAACCGAAAATTTATTGCCACATCAAGTGGTTAGGGCAAATATTGCCCAGGCCATACTTAATTATCCACCAGTGATAATATTAGAAGACCCCCTGGTAAACTTAGATCAGGTTAATTCTCAAGGAATAATTCATCTACTTAAGAGATTGAGTAAGTTTTCTATGACTGTAGTTTTATTAACTAATAAAAAGGATTTAATCTTAGGTAAAGAAGTAAGGGTTTTGAAAATTAATAGTACTTTCTCTGAAAAGAAGAAGGGGTATTATGCATAGGCGTATAGTTTTTAATATTAAAGAAGGGATGAGGAATCTACGCTTACTTTCTAAGCAGAGTTTAAAGTATTTTTCTCTTTTATTAATTAATCACTTGTTTTTGGTTATGCTTTTTAGTTTATATGTAAATTTAAATTATATGAAAGAACTTTCAGTAATAAATACTGGTCCATTTTCTTTTAGCCTTTCACTATTAACAACGACAAATTAATTAGATGGTATGATATTGCTACTTTTTGTAATAAGCCTGATATTTCTTTTAATAACTATCCATACAAATATGATGTTTATTAAAGAATATTTAAAATTAAATTCTGCTGAGATTAGACTAATATTAAAATTAAAAGGCAGTAATAATCTAGTGAGAACACCGATTATTTATTCGGCATTCTTTATCAATCTTCTTTCTATAATATTAGTATTGAATGGTATAAGGGTTGTTTATGGAAGGTTATTTGACTTTATTAGTACAAAAAGTAATCTCAGTTTGAAAATGTTGAATTATAACGATTTTAATATATCCCTTTTAGTATTTTTATTTTTAATAACGTCAATTATTGTTATCTTTTCTAGTTATTTCTTATTCTGGAATGTGGAAAAATAATTATTGGAATTATTAACTTAAAAAATGTTAGTAGTATATGCAGGAAATAGCACCTATTTTATAGAATCATTAATAGAGGTAATAAGAATAGGATAGGTGGTTTTATATGAAAAAGCAGACAATATCAATACTGTTTATATTAATCTTAGGTATAAGTTTAAATCTATCAGTTTTTGCGGAAGAGGTTGAGAATTCATCAAATCCAGAGATGATGTTTAATACTTTTAAGGAGGTAATGGGATATATATTAAATTATCATGTTGAAGAAAGTAAAGTTGATGAATTAATTAGAGGAGCTATGACAGGTATGGTTGAAACCCTTGATCCATATTCTGCTTATATGAACGAGGAAGAGTATGAAGAAATGCAGTTCGAATATGAAGGCCATTTTGGAGGTATAGGAATAGTAATAACCCCAGATCTGACAATAGTCTCGCCGATTAAAGGTACTCCTGGAGAGAGAGTCGGCCTGCAGTCTGGTGACAGGATTATTGCGATTGAGAGTCAAGCAACTGAAGATATGAGCCAGAAAGAAGCTGTAGACATAATGAGGGGGGAACCTGGTACTCCGATAAATATTACAATTAAACGTGAAGAGCAAGAAGAACCCCTAAAGTTTGAGATTATCAGGGAGGATATTCAGATTCCATATGTGGAATGGGAGATGATAACAGACGAAATTGGATATATTAATATAGCTCAATTTGTTCAAGAAGTTGGTAGTAAAGTTAGTACTGCTATTAGTGAATTAGAGGCTGATGGAGCTCAGGCTTTAATACTTGATTTAAGAACTAATCCAGGTGGCTTGCTAAATGAAGCAATTAATGTATCCAGTAATTTTATAGAAGAAGGTGTAGTAGTCTCTGTCAAATATAGGGTTGGTAGTGATGACATATATCAAGTGAGGCCTAATATTGAAGCCACTGATTTACCACTACTAGTATTAATTAATCAAGGTAGTGCTAGTGCATCTGAGATAGTATCAGGAGCAGTTAAGGACCATGCCCGTGGCATTTTATTTGGCAAAAAGACTTTTGGTAAAGGTACAGTACAGTCTTTATTTCCATTAGGTGACGGCTCAGCGTTGAAGTTGACTACAGGTAGATATTACACACCTGCAGATACATTTATACATGAAAAGGGAATTAGGCCAGATGTAGTGGTGGAGTATAACCCTGATTATGAAGGGGATAATGATAATCAATTGGATGCGGCTATCCAATATATAAAAGATACTTATTTCAAAGAAGAATTGAAACCTGCAAGCTAGTATGTAGTAAATATGGTTCTTCTCCATATTAGTTGGTTGAAAACGTCCGATTATTTTTCTATTACTTCATTCCATGAAAAAGTCTAAATCCCAGTTACTCCTTCAATTAAGAAGCAACAAAATAAAACTCACTTCGTTCAAACAGTTATTTTGTTAACCAGCTTCTCGCAATCAGTCCGTGACTGGAGACTTTTTAAATTCATTCAGTTAATAGCAAAATATCTAGGAATATTACCAACGGTTATGGATATGATTCTCAAAATTTTAATAAGAAGAGACAAAACCCAGTTGATATGACTGGGTTTTGTCTTTCCG
>JBDNGI010000266.1:0-10532 GCA_041689345.1 Halanaerobiales bacterium | reverse complement strand
TCTAACAATTTCTCATCAAAAAGAGATATTGGAAGAATAATATTAATAATATTTTTTATTTTATCCTCTTCAAAATCTGTTTTTTCTGAAAAACCCACAACAAAACCAATTACTTTTCTCTTACCAAAAGGAACTAATACTGCATAACCTATACTTATACTTTTTGCTAATCCTTGAGGAATCAAATAGTCATAAGTTTGATCTAATTGATTAATAGGTATATCTACAATTATTTTTGCATATTTAACCATTACTTTTTCGCCTCTTCCACCCCAGTTCTCTAAGGGCAAAAAATCCTCCAATTATTAATATAAAATAAAAAGTAATAAAACGCCATAAAAATGTAACGATACCTATAATTCCTTTAGGAATAAAGGCTATAAATATTGATGCGAATCCCACTTCAGCTACACCACTTGCTCCTGGAGTAAGCATATATGGTATAACCATATTAAATATTGTCTGCATAACATATGCTTTAAGATAATGGGGGTCATAACCTAACCCCTTTAAAATAACTGGTATAATCAAAAATAATGATGACCAATAAATCACTGTACTAATTATTGCAAATAAAACCTTTACTTTATGATGGGTCAGTAGTTCCATTGATTGATGAAATTCTTTTAACTCTTCCCGCCCTTTTACAATTAACCGTTTTACCTTATAGTTTTTTTGTACAAAACCCTTTACTTTTTTTATCTTAAATAATAGACTTATTAAATTTTCAGATATACTTGGAACAATACTCAATAAAATTAAGGAAATAGCTATGATAAATCCAGTACCAAATCCTATATAAAAAATGTAATCCGGTAAGATCCCCGGAGAGATTGCATCATTAAAAAAAATTAGAAAAAACAAACTCATAATAGTAAAAAAGAAAATTCTTAATAAAAATTGTGTTAATATTACCATAGTACTCTGACCAAGATTAATCCCCTTTTTATGGAGAAAATATACCTGAAAAGGACCTCCACCAGTAGCCATCGGTGTCACATTGGATATAAAAGCACCAGCAAGAAATAATTTAATTCCATCAAATAACTTTATGTAATTACCTGTTGCACTAACCATAATTTTAAACCCTAAACCAGCAGCTACAAAATTAATAATTAACAAAGCAATAATCTGTAATAATGCAAATATACTAACACTATTAAGTGCCTTAATTAATGATTCATTATCTAAAGTGAAAACTATTAGTATTGCAGAGAATAGTAAGCTAATACTAATAGTTATCTTTAATCCCTTAAACACTTTATCTATGTCTAAAACATAAGCTCTTTCCTTTTCTTCCATCAATTCCACCTCCACTCTATATTACATATACAAACCGCAAGGAAATACCGAAGGATGATATCCTCCGGTATAAATAACTAGTATATCCTTAAATTTTAAAAATTTGCTTCTTTTTTAAGAATTTCCGCTTTATCTGTTCTTTCCCAGGGAAGATCTAAATCATCTCTACCAAAATGACCATATTTAGATACCTGAAAATATAGAGGACGTTTTAAATTTAGGTCTCTTATTATTTGTGCTGGTCGTAAATCAAAATTACTACGTACAATTTTAATTAATCTGCTCTCTTCAATCTTATTAGTATTAAATGTATCAATCATTATAGATACTGGATGGGCTACACCAATAGCATATGCCACTTGAACCTCACACTTATCCGCCAAACCAGCTGCAACAATGTTTTTCGCCACATAGCGCGCTGCATATGAAGCAGATCTATCTACCTTTGTAGGATCCTTACCAGAGAAAGCGCCTCCACCATGTCTAGCAAAACCACCATATGTATCAACGATTATTTTTCTTCCAGTTAAACCTGTATCTCCATGAGGACCACCAATAACAAAACGTCCTGTTGGGTTAACCATTATTTTCGTATCCAGGAAAAGACCTTTAGGAATAATAGGATTTATCACGTGTTCTATAATATCCCTTTTAAGTTCGTCCTGTGAAACTTCTTCATGGTGTTGTGTTGAAACTAAGACAGTATCAATTCTAACTGGTCTGCCATCTACATATTCAACTGTTACCTGAGTCTTTCCATCTGGTCTTAAATAAGGAATAATCTCCTCTTTCCGTACTTTTGATAATCTTTGTGCCAATTTATGTGCTAAAGTAATAGGTAAAGGCATTAATTCAGGGGTTTCATTACAGGCATAACCAAACATTAACCCTTGGTCACCTGCACCTAATTGGTTTTTCTCTTTGCCTTCCTTAACCTCTAATGAGTTATCTACACCTAATGCTATATCAGGGGATTGTTCATCTATAGCAGTTAAAACGGCACATGTTTCACCATCAAAACCGTATTTAGCCCTATCATAACCTATTGATTTTACAGTTTTCCTGGCAATATCAGTTATATCTACATAGCAATCAGTCGAAATCTCTCCTGAGACCAAGACCAAACCTGTTGTTACAAAGCTTTCGCAGGCTACACGTGCACTAGGATCTTCCTTAAGAATTGCATCTAATACTGCATCAGATATCTGATCTGCAACTTTATCAGGGTGACCTTCTGTTACAGATTCAGATGTAAATAAATATTTTTCTATCATTTAAATAGCACCACCTTTTATATACAAATAAACTATTATAAAG
This sequence comes from Halanaerobiales bacterium, assembly GCA_041689345.1. GTDB lineage: Bacteria > Bacillota > Halanaerobiia > Halanaerobiales > DTU029 > JBDNGI01. The sequence goes on along the minus strand of JBDNGI010000266.1, from coordinate 7,913 downwards.
TAAACACGATTTACATGATACTTCACCTAATTTTTTTTATATAATTATTTGTATTTTACCTGTAATTTTTATGTAAAAATAGTGTTCGCAATATTAACAGTGTAGCATATATAAACTATACTTGTCAATAAAATGATATAATGAAATTAGACTGAATTAGCTTCCAAAATTACTCTAATATTTTGTTAATTATTTTCTCTACTATGTCTTTTATAGATAAGGAAAACACCAATAACAATTAACAAAATACTGATTAACTGTGCTATTCGTATAGAACCTAACATAAGACTATCAGTTCTCATTCCTTCAATAAAAACCCTGGCTATAGAATAAGAGATAATATATAAACTAAAGATATCTCCTTTTTTAATGTATGGTTTTCTCCTCAATACAATCAATACTATAAAGACAAGAGTATTCCAGATAGATTCGTAAAGGAAAGTTGGATGGTAATAGTTTCCATTCATGTACATCTGTTTTTCAATGAAATCCGGAAATATACTTATAAATTTTTTACTTACAATACCACCATGAGCCTCTTGATTAATAAAGTTTCCCCATCTACCAATAGCTTGACCCAGTATTAAGTATGGTGCAATAATATCAGCTAACTTCCAAAAGGAAACTTTATGTTTTTTTATGAAAATTATAGCAACCAGCAAACCCCCAAGAACAGCACCATGTATGGCAATTCCACCTGATCTAGTTGAAAATATCATCAATAAGTTATCTTTATAATATTCCCAAGTAAAGATAACATAATATAATCTAGCACCAATAATAGCTGCAGGTATCACCCTAATATAGAGATCTAACATAAAATCTTCTTCAATATCCTGTTTCTTTGCTTCACGAATCGATAAGGTAGTACCTAATAACAAGGCAAAACTAATTATTATACCATACCAACGTATATCCAATGGTCCTAATGCAAAAGCAACCGGATCTATCATTTTTATCCCCTCTTTTCATATAAAAATTGATTTATAAGCTCTTAAGTTGATGAAAAAGTTAGAATATCCCCAATAATTATGTAGTAATTAAAAAAAATATACAGTCTTTTTGATATTTTATCATATATAATAATAATTATACAATTTGGCAAAAATTCCTCTAATAAAAACGTAAGTAAAATTCAATGACAAAAGAGCAGTATATATTAGCTGCTCTTTTGTCTCCCTTTTACCAATAACTAATCTATTATTCAACTTAATAACTATTATGCGATACTAACTATGGCTAAAAACCCAAATTCTAATTAGATGGGGACCCTTTTATATATCAAGTATTCTTCATTTTAGGGTCAAGGGCATCTCGCAAGCCATCTCCTAGGAGATTAAAGCCAAGAACACCGAAAATAATAGCAAGACCTGGGAATGTAGCTACCCATGGGGCTTTTTGCAAAGCACTGCGGGCATCACTTAACATAGCACCCCATTCTGGTGAAGGTGGTTGTGCACAATAATCCTGCAGGAAGACCAGCACCAGGTTATTCATATAACCTTAAAGGAGAAAAAATATCTGATGAACAAATTAAAGAATGGCTTTTAGAACTAGTTGCAGGTGATGGTTTTCCTTATGGTTACCGCAAATTGACTACATGTTTAAAAGAAGATTATCTTTTAAAAATAAACAAGAAAAAAGTTTATAGACTTTGTAAAGAACTAGATATATTAAAGCCTCAACGCAAGATTAAAAAACATCATCCCCGTAAATTAGCTAAAAGAGATGAAATAAATAATTCTAATCAACTCTGGGAGATGGATCTTAAATATGGACATATAGCTGCAACAGATGAATTCTTTTTTCAATTATCATTAATCGATGTATTTGACAGAAGTATTATTAGTTATCATTTAGGGCTAAGCTGCAAAGCCGAAGATGCTTGCCGTGTACTTAAAAATGCTCTATCCAAAAGACAACTAACAAAAGGTATGGAACTGCCTATTATTAGGACTGATAATGTACCACAGTTTGTTTCTGAGCTTTTTGGTGATACCTGTAAGTCATTGGGTTTAAAACATCAAAGAATACCAGTTAAAACACCAAATATGAATGCTCTTATAGAATCATTTCATTCAATTCTTGAAGAAGATTGTTATAGTATTAATGAGTTTAATAGCTACATACATGTGTATGAAGTGGTAAGCAAGTATATGAATTACTATAATAATAGGTATCGTCATGGAAGTCTTGGTGATAAATTACCTGCTGACTTTTACAAGGCTATCCAGAAGAAAAAAATAGAACCAAAAGCTTTTATTGCATAAATTGAAAAACTAAGAACGATTGAGCAAAACAAAGTTTTTCTCCAATATTAGGAGGTTAGGTCGGTATAACATCAGTTGTACCTAGCTTATAATCAACAAGTGTATCATATATTTGTTGTGCAACCTTAAATGATTCTCCATCAGTCTCCTGAATTGGATCAAGACCTACTGAATCACCACCACGACCAAAAACAAAAGTACCACCATATTGTGCATCTTCAGCTACTACACCTAAACTCAATACTCCAACAAGTAAAACAACACTTAATAAAACGATTAATTTTTTATTCAACTCTTCTTCCTCCTCACTTTTACTTTCCTTTTTTCTTTACATACGTGTCTTCTAAATATGAAGACTTAATACTCGCTACTATTTCACCTCATATATATATCTATAGGCCTAGACTAAAAAAAAGTACAACGGCCTATTTAACTAAAAGAAAACGATTCAACCATTTACATTTAATCTACAGCATTTCTGCAAAGGAATTTTATAAAAATATATTTAATTAATAATATAAATATACTAATATTAGTCAGTGCATCATATAAAATATATCATAATAACATATAATAAATCAATCAGTATACTATCATTTGCATTTTAAATCAAAAAAATGTATATTTATAAATAGCTTTTTAAAAGTAGAAAAAGATTATCTTCTGAAAGTAACATTCTAGAAGAAAACCCTTTTATTATCTATTTTATAGCATAAATATCAAAATTTAATAAGTATATCAAACATGGCTACTTATCATAATTCTTACGATATGTTATTGCTCCTACAGCAATCTCTTCAAAGCTTTTTGATACTGGTTTTATAGATTTGTAATTTTCAAGGATTCCCTTACCACCGATGTTCAATTGGCGGGCCCTTCTCGAAGCTAATATTATCAATGTATAAGGACTGTCTACTTTCTCCATTAATTTATCACTTGATGGGTAAGTAATCATTATTATCACCAACCTTTTTATCTATTTTCTTATCCTACACTTTTCTGCAGTTATAATTGTTTTAAGTTTATTTACCGTAACATCAATTTTATCATTAATGATTTGATAATCATATTTCTCCAATTCCTGTAATTCTTTACGAGCATTCTCTAACCTAATTGCTTTATTAGCATCATCTTCTGTTCCTCGTTTATCTAACCTATTTTCCAATTCCTCTATAGAAGGGGGCAATAAAAAAATATATATAGCATCAGGATAATTTTTTTTAACCATCCTTGCTCCCTGAATATCAATTTCCAATATTATATCTTTCCCTTCTTCAAGGGATTTATCAACATATTCTTTCGGGGTTCCATAATAATTATTATGTACTTGTGCCCATTCTATGAATTTATTTTCTTCCACCATTTGAAAAAAATCTTCTACAGACAAAAAAAAGTAATCATCTCCATCTATTTCTCCTTCACGACAAGGTCTTGTAGTGGTAGATACAGAGTATTCTACCCCATTGTAATTCTTCAATAAATTTTCCAGTACTGTACCTTTACCAACACCAGAAGGGCCTGAAAGAACAAAGAGTTTAGCTCTCATCACAAACTGTACCTCCCAACAGTAAAGTTATATAATATTTATATATATTAATCATCATCGTTTAAACGATGAGAAACAGTTTCAGGTTGGATTGCTGATAGTACTACATGATCACTGTCAGTTATAATAACAGCCCTTGTCCTTCTTCCATATGTAGCATCAATAAGCATACCTCGTTCTCTTGCTTCTTGAATAATTCGTTTTATTGGTGCTGATTCAGGACTTACTATTGCAATAACTCTATTTCCTGCAACAATATTTCCAAAACCAATATTAATTAAATTTACGTTCATTATAACCCTCCTGACTAGACTATCTATGTATTTAACTTTTACTTATAATATCACAGTATAAGACATTTGACAAGAGTAGATACTTTAAAGTAAAATGACAGGAAGTTAAGCTCCTGTCATTTTATAGTAAATTTTTAGCATATTTTGTATTTATAAGTTTCGAAATTATTAATCTGCCAATCAGATTATTTATCTATACTATCAGCAATTATATTATGTACAATTACCGTTTCTCATTAGAATACTTCGAAAAAAGTCAACAATTATAGTAGACCAGATTGAAAGTAAACCAACTATTATCCACTGTTGAAGATTTAATATTTCAGTCTTAAAAAAGCCACTAAAGAATGGTATATAGATAACACCTAACTGCATTATACTGGATAATAAGACTGCTGCAACTAAGTACATATTACTAAAGGGTGATATTCGCCAAAACGAATGTTTTTCTGATCGACAACTAAAAACAAAGAACAGTTGGGAGAACACTAGGGTCGAGAACGCCATTGTTCGGGCAGTATTTATATCAACACCTAATTTATAAATAGCAATAAGAAAGGCTCCCATAGTACTAATTCCTATCAAAGAACCCTGACTGATTATATGTCCAACCATACCATCAGCAAATAAGCTTTCCTCAGGATCCCGTGGTTTCCTTTTCATCACATCATCACTATCATCATCCATTCCCAAAGCAAGTGCAGGCAGCCCATCAGTTACAAGATTCACCCATAATATCTGGATTGGGATCAATGGTAATGGTAAACCCATAACTATGCCAATAAAAATAGCCAATAATTCACCTGTATTACATGATAATAAATACTTAATAAATTTTCGAATATTATTGTATATTTTCCTTCCTTCTTCTATAGCATTTACTATAGTAGCAAAATTATCATCAGCCAGTATAAGTGAAGATACTTCTTTTGTTACATCAGTACCTTTTTTTCCCATAGCAATACCAATATCAGCTTCTTTGACAGCTGGAGCATCATTTACACCATCACCTGTCATGGCAACTATTTCTCCGGTTTCACGTAATGACTTGACTATCTTTAATTTATCTTCAGGTGATATACGTGCATATACCTGAACCTTATTTATTTTTCTTTTCAAACTTATATCATCTAGCTTTTTCAGTTCATCTCCAGTCATCACCTGACTGCCTTTTGATATTATACCCAGATCTTCTGCTATAACCTGGGCTGTTATTTTATGATCACCAGTAATCATAACTGGTCTAATCCCAGCTTGATAACAATTCGCAACAGCCTCATAAGCCTCTTGTCTTGGCGGATCTATCATACCAACCAATCCTACAAAAACTAACTGTCCTTCAAATTTTTCCAAATTTTTATTATTAATATTATTACCAAAAATTCTATAAGCAATGGCCAGTACCCGTAAAGCACTGCCAGCCATACGATCATTAGCCTTTAAAATTTCTTTCTTTTTATTATTATCTAATCTTATTTTTTTCCCTTCTACTTCTATAAAATTACATTTACTTAAAATAACTTCAGCTGCACCTTTAACCCAGAGTTCTTTTCTATTTTCAGGAGTTTCAACTAAAACTGACATCCGTTTTCGTTCTGAGGTAAAACCCTCTTCACCAATTACTTTGTAGTTTTCTTGAAGATCAGTAAAATAATTACCGGTTTTATAATAAGCAGTAACCAACGCAATTTCTGTAGGGTCTCCTATCATTTCAGGAATGCTATTACCCACAAAAAATTCTTTAACTTTATTTATAGGTCCCCTTTTCTCTTCAGTCTTAAGTTGAACACTTGAACATAAAGAACCAATTTTTAGGATTTTTTCAAATAAGATATTCTTACTACCATCTTCAAAATTTTTAATTTTCCCATTTAAATATACCTTTTTTAATGTCATCTTATTTTCAGTTAAAGTACCTGTTTTATCAGAACATATAACTGTTGAACAACCCAATGTCTCTACTGCTTGTAATTTTCTCACAATTGCATTATTTTTTATCATTTTTTGTACACCAATTGCAAGAGCCAGTGTGACAATTGCCGGTAAGCCTTCAGGAATTGCAGCAACAGTTAAACTGACACCAGCCATAAACATATTATAAACAGACTGACCCTTAAGAACCCCAATTACTACAATTAATAATGTAATTAAGAGACTTAAAATAACCAACCATTTTCCCAAATGTTTCAATCTTTTTTGTAATGGTGTCAACTTATTGTTATCCTGATCCAAGAGATGTGCAATCTTACCCATTTCAGTATCCATTCCTATAGCTACTACAACGGCCCGACATTTGCCTCTACTTATAGAAGTACCCATAAAGACCATATTTGTTTGATCGACAATATCCATTCTTCTCGTAATAATATCTTCTTCTGATTTACTTACTGGAACAGATTCACCAGTAAGTAGGGATTCATCAGCTTGCAGACTACTAGATGAAATAATTCGGGCATCTGCTGGAATTTTGTCTCCGGTTTCTAAAAGTAATATATCACCTGGGACTAACTCATCAGAGCTAATTTCCCCAATCTGACCATCCCTTAAAACTTTAGCATGTGGAGCTGCTAATTTCTTTAATTGTTCAAGAGATTTTTCAGCACGGTATTCTTGAACAAAGCCCATAATACCATTTAACACAATTATTGCAAAGATAGTAAAGCCATCACTAAATTCTCCCATAACAAAGGATAAACATGTAGCTATCATCAAAACAATAATCATAAAATCCTTAAATTGATCAAAAAATATTGATAAGACATTTTTTTTATTTGTTTCTCTTAACTTGTTTTTCCCATATTCATACTGTCTTTTTCTAACCTCTCTCGATGATATTCCCCTTTCAAAGGAAAAATTAAAATGGTCTATTAACTCTTCCTTATTAAGAAGATAATACTCTTGTTCAACAGTCATAATAATACCACCCCTATTATTTCTAGCTATCTTATCATCATTAATATTTCTATTCATTTAAACAAATAAAAAGAACAAGTTATTAGACATAAATTGACTATATTAAGTTTATAACTTATACTTATTATTATAGTGGGAGTTTTAGTCACCTTAATTTAAAAATTTGTTGTACTTACCCACTATACAAGTAAATATTAGTAAGCATTAATAAGAATCTTAATAACATCATTTGATAAATAAAGGAGTGGTCTTCATGTCATTGGATGGAATAATGGTAGTAGCAATTAACAGTGATTTAAATAAAAATTTAATAGATGGTAGAATTGATAAAATTTATCAGGTAGATAATCATTTAATTACATTATTAATCAGAAATAATAATTATAACTACAAATTATTAATTTCATCACATCCACAATTTTCAAGAGTAAATATTACTGACAAGAAATTTAATAATCCGCTAAAAGCACCTGATTTTTGTATGTTACTAAGGAAATACTTAATACGTGGAAAAATAGTTAGTATTGAACAACCAGATTTTGAAAGGATACTAAATATAGAAGTTATTTTACATAAGAATAAATATAATTTATTTGTTGAAATAATGGGTAAATATAGTAATATTATATTAGTAGATCAAGATGGTATTGTACTTGATTCTATAAAAAGAGTAACTGAAGATATAAGTAGAGAAAGACAATTATATCCTGGAATAAAATATAAATTCCCTCCCAAACAGGATAAATCAAATCCTTTATTAATTAATAAAGAAGATTATTATAATAGAATAGATAGTAATTTTACTCAGTCCTCATACAAGGCTATAATGTACAATTTTAGGGGTATAGGCCCATATTCTGCTAGAGAAATAGTCTTTCGGGCAGGTTTAGA
>JBDNGI010000265.1:0-1726 GCA_041689345.1 Halanaerobiales bacterium | reverse complement strand
GCTTATGATACACTCAAGGACCCTTTTAAAAGAAGTGAATATGACTTAAATACAAAATATCAGGGCAAAGCAAATAATCTACTGGAACAGGCCTTGTTTGCTGGTAAATATCCTGATCCAACTGATAGATGCTAATGTATGTACTGATTATGGTAGGATTAATCGTCTGCTAGCAAATGAGGCAAATAGGGAAGTGTTAGAAGATATAATTATAGGTATAATATACTAAATATAATCATTAAATGAAAGGGTGGGTAGTTTGAATGAAATAGAGATTTTAAACCTTATTGAATTAGGAGAAGATAGTAAAACTCAATTTAAGGAGAATATTCATAGTCCTGATAGTTTAGCTCAGGAAATGGTCGCTTTTTCTAATGCCAGCGGTGGTAAGATATTGATTGGAGTTCAGGATGATGGTAAAATAAAGGATTTAACTATGAAAGATATCCAGAGACTTAATCAAATGGTGTCAAATGTTTCATCTAATAAAATAGAGCCGCCTATAAACCCACTAACAGAAACAATAAAAATTAACAAAAAAAAAATAATGGTTGTAGAGATAAAAAAGGGGATAAATAAACCATATTGTACTAATAAAGGTATATATCTTACTAAAGCAGGTGCTGATAAAAGGAAAATATCACAGGAAGAGCTGCAAAGGTTATTTCAGGACTCGAACAAGATTTACGCAGATGAAATGTCAGTTATGGGAACTTCTATTAAAGATATGGATACCATAAATTTCAAAAGGGTATATGAAAGAATATATCAAGAAAGTGTGGAAGAAAATAATCTTTCATTACAACAATTATTAAATAATCTTGATTTAATGTCAGATGAAAATTTGACATTGGCTGGTCTTTTACTGTTTGGCGAAAAACCTCAGGCCAGGAGGCCCCTTTTTATGATTAAAGCCGTAAGTTTTTTTGGTAATGATCCGGCTGGTACTGAATACCGGGATGAAGAAGAAATAAGGGGTACTATTCTCGAACAATATAAGGGTGGGAAAAGTTTTTTGTTGAGAAATTTAAAGAAAATACAAACAAAACCTAGTTTTAATAGTGAAGGAACCCCTGAAATCCCTAAAATTGTTATTGAAGAATTGCTTGTTAATGCCCTTATTCATCGTAATTATTATATAAATTCACCGATACGATTATTTATATTTGATAATAGGGTAGAGATACTTAGTCCGGGTAAGTTGCCTAATACTCTGACCGTGGAAAAGATTAAGTATGGTTTATCTGTTGCTAGAAATCCGGTATTAAATTCATTTGCAGCGAAGATATTGCCCTATAGAGGGATTGGAACTGGAATTTTAAGGGCTTATAAGGCTTTTCCTGATATAGAGTTTGAAAACAATGTAGAAATGGATCAGTTTAAAGCTATAATTTATAGAGTAAGGACAGATGTCAATATTTAGTTTGGCGGCTTAGAGGATATAAATAAAAGCTGCAATCGAAAAGAATTTGTAAGATTTAATTAAGATTATTGATTATACTCACTTAAATCAATAGTATGGGATATCCTAACAGAAGGGAAATGTGTGATAGATGAATAAAATGAAGAAGAGAATAGTGATCATTGCTGCAACCTCGCTTATCATAAGTCTGATATCATTATATATTAACGATATCCTTGGCTTAGATGCTGTTTATACAAGCTTATTTTACATCCCTGTCATAATGATGGGGTTATGGTATTATCACTATACAATATCGTTAGC
>JBDNGI010000264.1:0-9245 GCA_041689345.1 Halanaerobiales bacterium | reverse complement strand
TTCTATCTTTTCTTTCAACCACTTAACCAAAAACTTTTCCACCTTATTATAATCCAAACTTTTCATTTTGACACCCCATTCTCACGGTGAAATTCCGTGATTTACTGCTATCATTTTATCATCATATGTTAGTTTTTTCAATTTTCATGTGAGGTTTTCGAAATAATTATGTGGCTTTACCCCACAACTTTCTCATTTTATTAAGCAATACTTGTTCTTCCGGTTGAGTAGGCCATAATTCCAAGGGGGCACTATCACGCATAGCAGATGCCAGATTGAAAAAAATCTGTTTATTATGGGTAAAGTTACGCAAATGTTCTTTTATCTCAGCCCTTTTAGTTTTATTATCATAGGGACAGGGATTATCCTTAGACTGATAGTCTATCAATTTTTTGCCTTCTATCAATAATTTTTCCCTTAAATATATTAAAGGTCTAATGATAAAAATATCACTATCTGATAGATGCCTTTTAGGATGTAAGCTAAGCATCTGCCCAGAATAAATAATACTCATTAAAAAGGTTTCAACTGCATCATCATAATGATGACCAAAAGCTACTTTCTTTATCTTATTTTTTTTCATATATGCCACAAGTGCCCCTCTCCTAAAATGGGCACATTTTGCACATGGTGTCACATCTTCAACACTTAATATATATTCCGCTATCCTAGTCTTTTCTATATGGTAAGGTACTTCTAAACTATCACAAAGATTCTTTAAATAAGTAAAATCATTTTCTTCAAATCCAGGATCTATGGTTATAGCAGATAATTTAAAATTAATCGCCAAATGTCTTTTTAATATAGCAAGAGCAAACATGAGAAAACTGCTATCTTTTCCGCCAGAGAGCCCTACTAATATATGATCTCCATCTTCAATAAGATTAAACTCAGCAATAGCCTTTACAATCTTGGTATTATAATTTTTAGGTAATGATAACTTCATTTTATTCACTCCAGGTTTAATTTATTACACTTATTCAAATAAGATTTTCTATCTAGTGATCAATCATTATCTTTTAACATATTCGTCATATCAGTATCCAATAATTTTTTAATTAAACAATTACAAACACTTATAACTCCATTCTTCAGCAAGGCCCCTTACAACTCCATAGCGGCGCGGAACAACCAGATCAACTTTTTCACTTACTATTAATTTTTCCTTATCTTTTTTTTCACTAATACTACTATCAACATTATCCTCATATTCACTAAGATCTACATAATCTACATCAATTAATTCAATAAATTCACCAGTATATCTCTTTAAAATACCCTTATACTTATCAATCTTTTCACCCCTATTTAATTCAAGAATCACTCTATATCCAATATATTTTTCTAATAAAGGTTCAAATGAATTATCAACTGTAGTAATTAATTCGTTTTTTATTTTATCTACATATTTATCTTGAGAAGCCATTAGCATTCCAGCTGCAGTGTTTTTCCCCCACTGATTACTTACTAAATTAAAAATTTCTAACAAAGAATCCTTAATAGTTTTAAAAAAATTGGCCATTTTCCTGGAATACCTGCGAAACCTTGATGGATGAAAGGTCTTTTTCAGTTCCTTTTCTCGCTCAACCTTTTCTTTATCAGTCATATCATCAATGTACCTTATTAAAAGTTGGATCATCGGATATTCTGTCTTATAAAATAAAAAACTATTAATACAAAAACCCGATTCATCCTTTAACGACTGTGGATATATAAATTCTAATCCTGTACTGGCTACATTCAACTTACCTTTAACCCTCTTACCATCCCTTTTTTCCAGAGTTATAGTATTTTTCTTAAAATCCTTTAAGCATTTATCTTTTTTTATTTTCCTTAAAATAACTACTATAAATGCAGATATAAGAACAAATAATAAAGTTATTGTTAAAGTATCTAACATAATATTTCCCCCTTTTGGCGCTTACTTATAATAATAAATAAATAAATAGCTAATAATATATATATACTCAAATATAGTCATTTGTTGACAAAGAGATTTCTCAGAATCGTTTGCTCTCGGTCAATTATGCTAAAATAATATTATCATTTAAGTAATCCTAGTACTAGATAATACTGAAAGGGTGATAGAAAATGAGCCGTAAAAAAGGTTTGTCAGTGTGGCAATTAACTATGCTTGCTCTTGGTACGGTTGTAGGTGGTTCATTTTTTCTCGGTTCATCTATAGCTATCAAAGCAGCTGGTCCAGCTGTAATTATATCATATATCTTAGGTGGAACATTAGTCTACCTAATATTATATTCACTTTCAGAAATGACTGTTGCAAATCCGGCTCCTGGTTCTTTCCGGACCTATTGCGAAAACATGTATGGCCCTATAGCTGGTTTTACTGTCGGCTGGGTCTACTGGACTGGACTAGTACTAGCTATGTCCAGTGAGGCAATTGCTGTCTCTGTTTTCTTAAAAAGGTGGTTACCTGGTTTTTCCTTACCAGTTTTAGGATCACTAGTAATCATTGGAGTAACCATTGTAAACCTCCTGGGTGTTGAAAAACTTAGTAAATTAGAGGGCGGTCTGGCAGTAATAAAGTTATTAGCCCTAATTGGTTTTATTGCTATAGCAGCTCTACTAGTAACCGGTTTAATTCCTGGACAAGCTGCAAAAGGTGCTGGCTCACTATTAACTGAAGATTTATTACCAGGAGGAATTGCAGGTATTGCCGGAAGTATGCTAATAGTCATGTTTACCTATGCTGGTTTTGAGATAATCGGGTTAGCAGCATCAGAGGCTGATCAACCCCACAAGACTATACCCAAAGCCATTACCTATACAGTACTGGGATTAGTAAGCTTATATCTATTAACGGTGGCACTTATTCTCCCACTTGTCCCAACAGCAAAACTAAGCGAAGAGAGCAGTCCTATGGTAATTGCTTTAATTACAAATGGACAGACTTGGGCTGGTTATATAATAAATATCATACTGGTAATAGCTATTCTATCTACAATGTTGGCTGCTACCTTTGGCATCGCCCGGATGGCCAGGTCTCTAGCAGATGACGGTCATGCACCTAAATTGTTAAAGGACAATGGAGAAATACCTTATCGGGGTATTATTTTTTCTGGCTTTGCTATGTTATCAGGATTAGCATTAGGATATATACTTCCAAGACAGGTCTATATCTTTTTAATCAGTTCAGGTGGTTTTTCCCTTTTGTTTGTTTATGTAATAATCTTAATTACACATATTAAATTTCGCAAAATAAATGGTTGTCCCCCTGATGGTAAATGTAAATTGCCCGGATATCCATATACTTCCATCCTGGCACTTGTCTCTCTTATCGCTATTATTGCTAGTATGCCATTAATACCCGGACAGGGTTCTGGTTTAATTGCAGGATTATCCCTGGTAGCGCTTTATATATTAATATATCTAAGCAAAAGTTTAACTTATAAAAGTTTGAAAAAAGAGTTACAATATTTTTCACTAAGTCGGATTTATAAAGCCCAATATGGCAATGAGTTTGCCGAAGAAATTAGTCCTAATAATAAAGAGAAGAAAACAAATAAAAATACTTGTTCTAATGATAATAAAAATGATAATAATACCAAGCACTAAATAGGATAAGTGAACCTCTCCACCAAAAAATCAACAACAAGATTTTAATGGTTCTTTAGGTTATTTAGAATACATTAAATTAATAATCAAGACCTAAAATAATACCCAACTGATAGTTACTTAATTATATCCCTGTAAAAATAAACCTGTACCTTCTAACCATTCTGCATAATATATATCCTCGATATCTTGATAGCCTTCTGTCGTCTCAAGCTGTTCTTTTAACCAGACTATATTTAAACCTGTACTTTCTAAATTATCCCACAACACCTGTCCATCACTAATCAATGTAACAGCAAGATTTACTGGCTTTACCGGCAAGTCAAAATCGTCTCTACTTGTTTCCAGAGCCCCAGACTTCTTCAATACACTGAGAGTTCCACCAGACTCTAGGATAGCATATTCAACATCTTGAATTGAAAAAACATCTTTTTGTCTTAGCAATTCCTGTAATGTATTGATATTTAACTTGCTCTTTTTCAACATTTTATAGTCAATAAGACCGTTCCTTACTAATATAGCAGGATTACCCTCCAGAAAACTCCTGGTTTTTAAAACCCTCTGGGAAAGCAACTCAACAGCAATCATTAATAGACCCCAGAGTACTAAAGCGTATATAACAAAGAAAATACTTATTTCCCGATCATAAATGGCATTACCTAAAAGTTCACCCATCACTAAGGCTGAAATAAAATCAAATGCTGTAAGTTGATTTATCTGTGTTTTACCAATCACCTTTGTCACCAGGAACAATACAATAAATCCTATGATCAACTCAATTGTCATATGTAAAACATTCAATATTAGAGCCCTCCCTATTCCATAATAAAAATTTAACTAACTAACTCCCTACGTAAGTACTTAATATATTATGGAATAAAAAGAGGATAATTATGAGTCTAATAATCATTTAGCTAACTGTAAACTTAATTTCACCGACAACCTCTTGCCCTGGTTCAATTTCAATTGTACCTGTATCTTCTATTCCGGCTTCAGCCATATTAAAGCCATTATTACAGTTAGTTACAGGCTCCAAGGCGAAGAATTCTTCTCCTACTGGACAATAAATTACAACATGCTTAAATAGCTCATCTCTTTCAATTAATAATTCCAGATCACTATCCTGCCATGTAATTCTAATAGGCCCTGTTCCTGCTATAAAACAGTTATCCAGGAATTCTGTAGTCAATTCCTTTTCTCCAGTAAAATCCCATTTCTCAGGTGGATTAACCCAATGTCCTGTAGGAATCTGAGTCTCACTAGGATACAAACCTATAGTCTCCATATCAAGTTTAATTTTTTCTACCTTAGAAGAAATATTCCTCATAAAATAGGGATGAATTCCCATGCCTCCAGGCATTAGCTGTGCTCCCTGATTCTTTAACGATAGCCTTACTACAAAACTGTTTCCTTCTAATCTATATTCTATTTTTGCAGTAAAAGGAAAAGGCCATGATATATCCTGATAATCCACACTATTAAACTCAAGAACAACTCTATTTTCATCAACTTCAACTACCTGCCAGGGTCTTGTCCAGGCCTCCCCATGTATAGCATGGCCATCATTAAAGTTCACATCGAGTTGATACTCTTTTCTTTTAAATTTTAATAAAGCATCTTCAATCCTATTAGAATATGGGAAAAGATTAAAAGAAGCAAAACTCCCCACATCTTTACTAGCAACAGCTTCTTCAGGGGTTAGACGCATTATATCAATCCATTCTCCTTCTCGATTATACTTCATAGAAAAAATACTGGCCCCTAATACTGGTGAAACCTCTACTTCTAGATCTTTATTTTTAATTTTTACCAAGTCTTTCACTAAATCCACCATCCTTTACTAATATAGAAAATTATACTATATTTAAATTATAATCGCCATCATAAAATAATGCAAATTAAATAATCTATTTTTAAAATTAATTTTTTTTACACTTTAATATAGTATCTATAATTATAAACCTTTTAAATCTTTCTAAAAAGAGTTATACTATAATTATCCTGTTATCCATTTTCTGATGGAATATTAAAATACATATTCCATTATAAAGATCATCAAACTTGATACTTAACAGCAAAGTTCAGCAGGAAGCTCCGGTACCAATGAAAACCTCTGAATGATTGACAAAAGTTGTGTGAAATTTAAATTAGGGAGTGATTAATTTGTCCAAAGTAATTGATAGATTTTTAGACTATGTCAAATATAATACTGAAGCCAATGAAGGATCTCAAACTGTACCCAGTACAAAAAATCAATTGGTATATGCTAAAAGAATAGCTGAGGAATTATCAAACATAGGCTTACAGGAAGTAACTGTAGATGATAAGGCTTATGTAATGGCAACACTACCATCCAATCTGGAAGATGAAAAAAATAATGAACCTCCTACAATAGGTTTTATCGCTCATATGGATACAAGTCCTGATATGTCCGGTGAAAATGTTAGACCACAAATAATTGAAGATTATGACGGGAATGACATAGTTCTTAATGAAGAACATAATATTATTCTATCAACAAAAGACTTCCCAGAAATAAAGAATTACATAGGGAAAGATATAATCACCACTGATGGACAAACTTTACTTGGTGCTGATGATAAAGCTGGAGTAGCCGAAATAATTACAGCAATGGAATATCTTATTAATAATCTGGAGATAAAACATGGAAGAATTAGAATAGGCTTTACACCTGACGAAGAAATCGGTCGTGGTGCTGACCATTTTGACGTAGCAAAATTTGGAGCAGATTTGGCTTATACAGTAGATGGTGGGCCTATTGGTGAATTGGAGCATGAAAATTTCAATGCAGCCGCTGCCCGCATTATAATTAATGGTGTAAGTGTACATCCTGGTACAGCCAAGGGAAAGATGATTAATTCCATACTGGTAGCCAGTGAAATAATAGATAGGCTCCCTAAAAAAGAAATACCAGCAGAAACCGAAGGATACCAAGGATTTTTTCACCTTGTAAATATAGAGGGTAATGTAGAACAGACAAAGCTTTACTACATTATCAGGGATTTTGACAAGGTTAAATTTATTGAAAGAAAAACAATTATCGAAGGAATAATAAATGACCTTAATAAAGAATATGGTAGAAATATTATCAAACTAAAATTAAATGATCAATATTATAATATGAAAGAGATTATTGAGAAGAATAAATATATTGTAGATACTGCCTATCAGGCTATGGAAGAAGTTGGTATAAAACCTATAGTGACGCCAATCAGGGGTGGTACTGACGGTGCCAGGTTATCATATATGGGGCTGCCAACTCCCAATCTTTTTACAGGTGGTCATAATTTTCACGGAAAGTTTGAATATATACCAACCTATGCAATGGAGAAATCTGTTGAGGTAATTTTAAAAATAGTGGAATTATACAGCTAGAATTTTATTATATTTATTCACCAAATACAAAAATAAGGGGTAGATTATCTAAGTAATTAGTTTAGATTTCTACCCCACCATTATATTCACTTAACTTAACTTACTTTCAATAATTTATCCGATAGCTAACTGCCGCTAAAACCCCCAGGGCCTGATCTTTAGGTCATCCTTTAGGCCTAATCGAATATGGTCATACTAAAGCCTACATCGCGTATATTAATTAAAGGCTTTAGTGAGGACTAAGTTTCAGTGGGAGACAACATTAAACTGTTCTAGTAAGGTTCTATATAAATAGGTAGTGCTGTTAGAGTGCAACCTTAAACAGTTCTTGTATGATTTATTTAAAATAGGGAGTGCCTGTGGTGCAAAAAACTCCCGAGGGGCCTGGTCTTTAGGTCATCCTTTAGGGAAACTAAGAACACACTTTATATTTCTTTATATTAAGTATCACTAAAACCATCAGGTCCTATTGGGTCCCAGGCAGCCATAAATAGACTCCCCTGTGCAGAGTACTGAGTAGCTCTTACAATACCATCAGTAGTATCAGCAGTAACCAGGGTATATTTGGTCAAACCATCACCAAGACCATAGGCAAAACGTTTATTAAACCTATCTTTATTAGCAACAAAATAATCTGTCTGATAGCCTACATAAATTCTTACCGCTTCATTAAGACCCATTTCAAGGCCTTCTAAAGCCATATCCCAGTATTCCTCTTCAGTCAAGAATTTACCGTTATAGGCATCCTGAGTTAACTGATCAAGTTTATCATTTTTATATTTCCAACCATCAGCAAATCCACCAGGCATATATCCATACCAAGGTGCATACATCTGAGCAACAATATGTTCCCAATAACGTCTAGTAGCACCTGCTCCCCAGGCTTCTGTATAGATGGTATATCCCCAGTCCTCAGGTTTACCACCATAGACTGTAGCCATCATCTTAGATCTATCCCAAAGAAGCTGTTCTACTTTAATACCTGTCTTTTCAATCTGCTGTGTTAAGTATTCACCCTCTTTTACTAAACCAGGGTTATCAACTCTAATATAAAATTTAATAGTAACTGGTTCACCATTAAAGGTCCACCAATCTCCTTCTTTCTTTAATTTACCCTGATTTTCAGAAAGTTCAGCCGCTTTTTGCAGAGCTGCTTCAATATCAGCTAAAGCCCGTTCTTCATCACCCTCAGGGGTAAATCCAAACTTTGAAGCCGCTAAATTGTATTTATAAGTCCGTGGCTGTCCAGGTGTAGCCATATTGTACATAGGTCCACCGGCCCCATCCAGAATCTCATCGATAATATACTGCCTATTTATTAGGAAATTCATAGCATATCTTACTTCGCGAATAGCAAATGGTTTAAAAATCACTTTGTCCTCCTTTACAAAAGAATAAGGAGCTTCATTTGGATAAGGATTAAAAAGCAAACTCCAGGAACCAGAAGGCACATCATAAATCTCCAATTTGCTAAGAGTCTCCTAATCAAGATCGTTTATAATATCCCCATCAACACCATAATAAAAGATATCACTATTTCCTGCCGCAACATCGTTAATACCAATATTCTCATCCATTCTCACATCAAAATACACCTTGTCAGGTACTGGACTCTTTTCGGCAAATACAGCAACTGACATAAGTAAGACTAAACCAACAACTAAGAACAATTTCATTCTGCTTCTCATAAAACTAATCTCCTCCTCTACTTTAATATAAATAATATATTACAAATAATCCATTTTTATGTAATATATTACTAATTATACACTTTGCAAAGTATGCTTGTCAATAAAAAGGAATCATTCATTAAAACATATAATAGAAATACATTACAGCTAAACCATAGGTAGATTGTTAATATATAAGGCTTAATGATGTGTTTTGCTTCATAAATTTAATATATTACTTTGTACAGACAGGGAAATATTTTGACAATAGTAAAAAAAATCCAAAACATATAAAAACCAACAGAAAGTTTCATCTGTTGGTTAAAATATCATTATTTATTAAAATACTCACATTTCAAAAATTCTACCGAAACCTTGTTTATCTTTTAGGGGGAAAGGTTCACTCTGCAGTAATTATGAGGTCCTGATCATAAACAGCCTTTATCTTCTGTCCTGGCTGTACAAGTAAGAACTCTTCTTCATCCCAATCCCCATAAAGGAGGGATTCTATCAACCTTATATCACCTTCTATTATTTCCAGATCTCTACCTTCTGCTTCAGCCTTTGCTTTAATTTGGTGCATATAACCAAGTCCCTCCAATT
>JBDNGI010000263.1:0-1979 GCA_041689345.1 Halanaerobiales bacterium | reverse complement strand
ATTACCGTTTCACACAAAAAGATAACTGTATTTATGCCTTCCAACTTGGTTGGCCGAAAGATGGTACTGCTATCATTAAGAATTTTTCAGCCGGAAGGGGTCAAGGGCTTTATACTTGAAGATTAAAAATTTAAAAGCAGGGACTGTTTATTAATGAATAAGAAAAAAAATATTTTATTCTTTTTTACTGATGACCAACGTTTTGATACTATCGCGGCCCTGGGAAATAAAGAGATTAGAACACCTAATATTGATAAGTTAGTTGAAAGTGGTACAGCCTTTACTCAGGCTCATATACCAGGGGGAACAGTTGGTGCTATCTGTATGCCTAGTAGGGCAATGTTACATACCGGGAGGACATTATTTCATCTAGAAAATAACGGCTCTACAGTTCCAGCCGAACATACCCTAATGGGTGAGGCCTTACAGGAGGTAGGTTATCAGACTTTTGGAACTGGTAAATGGCATAATGGGACTGAAGCATATGCCCGCAGTTTTACTGCTGGTGGAGAGATAATGTTCGGTGGTATGGGTGATCACTGGAATGTTCAGGCCTGTGATTATGATTCAACAGGAACATACGAAAACTCCAGAAATAAATATATTGCAGAGCCTTTTAAAGATAATAATGTAAAGAACAGATTGTGTGATCATATCACTGCTGGTAAACATTCTAGTGAATTGTTTTGTGAGCTTGCTGGTCAATGGCTTAAACATTACGATAGTGATGATCCATTTTTCATGTATATTTCCTTTATGGCACCACATGATCCCCGTAGTATGCCAGAAAAGTTTTTAAATATGTATAATCCAGCAGATATTAAGGTGCCTGAGAATTTCAAACCGGAACACCCCTTTGATTTTGGCATTCGTCAGGTACGCGATGAGGTGCTGGCCCCATATCCCAGAACAGAAGAAGAGGTAAAAAGGCATCTTGCTGAATACTATGGTATGATTAGTCACCTTGATCATCAACTGGGTAAGGTTATAGAAATACTGAAAGATCGGGGTGAATATAAAAATACAATAATTATCTTTGCTGGTGACAATGGACTGGCAGTTGGACAGCATGGTCTATTCGGTAAACAGAGTAGTTATGAACATAGTGTCAGAGTACCATTAATATTCTCTGGCCCAGGAATACCAGCTGGGCAGAAAAGGGATAGCTATACATACTTAATGGATATCTTTCCAACTATTTGTGATCTAATTGATACTGATATACCGGAATCGGTTGAAGGAGTAAGTCTCTATCCGACCTTTACTGATAAAAATCAATCAATTAGAGATACCCTTTATTTTGTTTATGCCGACCTGGTCAGGGGAGTTAAGAATGATCGCTATAAATTGATAGAGTATCGCCACCAAGACCTGATAAAAAAACAATTATTTGATTTAAAAAATGACCCTAAAGAAAAGAATAATCTATCTGATCAAGAGGAATATAGTGATATAGTAGAAGAACTTAGTATTGAGCTGACCAGGTATAGAGATCAGTGGGATGAGATGGTAGATCCTATTGGCAAAAAATACTGGCAGAGAGATAATTATCATAAGGGATAAAATCTATCTTTATGGGTTAGTTGATTAGAGATGAGTAACTGGGGGATTAAAATGAATTATAAAACAGGTGTTATAGTACTTGCTTGTATAGTTAGTATATTTCTGATTACTTATGCAGCTAATGCTGAAGATATAACTGATAAAAGTTCTCTAAATGATTCAGATATATTGCATGTATTCTGGGGAGAATTATGCCCAAATGGCCTCTGAACTGGAAGTAATTTATAATAAGGGGGCAGAAAATGGGGCCGACAGTCCAAGAAATAATAATGAGATAATAAAAATACCATTTACAGATAAGTCATTGGATATTAAAAATAGTTCAAGTTATTTGATAACAGGGTTAATTGCTTTTATTGACGGATTTAACCCCTGTTCTCTATGGGTATTAACCTTTATGCTTGGATTTATTATTT
>JBDNGI010000262.1:0-3197 GCA_041689345.1 Halanaerobiales bacterium | reverse complement strand
TGAGTTACCTTATTGGATAACTGCATTACAAGTGGGTTTAGGGCAATTAATTGCAGTTTTTGTATTAGGAATTTTACTTATGAAAATACTTAAAAGATATGATTTTTTTAAAAAGCTATAAATATCTATATAATAACGATATTTATACTGAAATTCATAAAAACACTAGGTAATTTATTACCTGGTGTTTTTGTTCAAATATCTTGAACATATTGACAATACCTAAGCAATATAATATAATTTAACAAAATAAAAAAAGTCCTTTAAAATGGTCCTGTGAGTTCAGCAAGGGTAATATTACTTATATATCGTAATATAACTTATTCCCTTTACTGATCTCAGGTAAAGGTTTTTTTATGTCTAAGGTTTATATAATACAAATATGGGGGTAGATTAAGCATGAAAGAGAAATACTTTAGTAAGTCACGGGATAAATTAATAGTTCCACTAGATACTTCTGATGACGATAGGATAAAATATTTAGTTGAAGAATTAGATGAAATGGTGGATATTTTTAAGATTGGCCTGGAACAATATTTGGCTAGTAGAGGAAAAGTGTTGGATTTTCTAAAAAGTAAAGGAAAGAAGGTATTCCTGGATTTAAAATTCCATGATATTCCTAATACCATGGCAGCCGCAGCCAGAAGAGCAGTTGCAGAGGATGTTTGGATGTTTAATATCCATGTAACAGGAGTAGAGGGAATGAAGATGGTTATGGATGCTGCCAGGGATGAAGCTGAGAAGAGAAGTCTTCAGATACCCCTAATAATAGGTGTAACAGTATTAACTTCACTAGCAGATGATGACTTAAGACAATTGGGGATTGATTATACACCTGCAGAAACAGTTCTTAAGAAGGCTAATTTGGCAAAGAAGGCTGGACTAGATGGTGTTGTTTCATCTGCCCAAGAAGCTAAAATAATCAAAGATAATTGTGGACCATCTTTTGTAACTGTCTGCCCAGGAGTAAGACCTGACTGGGCTAGTACTGGTGATCAGAAAAGAATAATGGCACCTAGAGCTGCTTTACTAGAGGGTGCAGATTACCTTGTTATAGGTCGTCCGATAAGCAAAGCTGATAAGCCAGCTGAAGCTGCAGAAAGAATACTAACAGAGATGAATGTGGTTCTATCAAATAACGTATAACATTTATCTCTCTGTGAAAAAATATAGAAGTAAAAATAATTAGTTTTATAATTTAACTTTACTGTGTGGGTTAAGGGATTTTTTACCTCATAGAAGCGTGGCTTTCAGTAAGTAAATTGAGGGAAAAATGGAAGCGAGATTATCGCTGCTTCCATTTTTCTGTTTCATAAATAGTATTATACATATATTCAATTGATTTTTCTGGATATTTACCGATTGCTGTCTCCCCAGTTAACATTACTCCACTACACCCATCTAATACAGCATTTGCTATATCACTAATTTCTGCTCTTGTAGGTAGAGGGGATTCTATCATTGATTGAAGCATATGAGTCACTACAATAGAATGTTTGTTCTTCTTATTACATAGTTTAAGTATATCTTTTTGAACAGTAGGAACTTTGCTTATTCCAATTTCTACTCCTAAATCTCCTCGAGCAATAACTGGCAGGTCCGATAGTACCATAAATTTTTGTATTTATAGTCATTTTATCAATCCCTTCTTATACTAAAAGTTTATCTTCAAAGACTAATGATTGTATAATATAAAGATGCTTGCTTCAGATATAATTTATACTCTATCTATTTATTATAACATGAAAGGTGGACTAATAAGCAAATTTTTTTAATTTGTCTGATTAAATCTAAAAAATTTGCCTTTTTTAGATTTTTTCGAATTAATGTTTGACTTAGGTGTAAGCTTCTGTTATCATATTATTGTAAATTGAACTATATTATTAAAAATAAATATTACCTCATATAATAGTGGGAATATGGCCCGCGAGTTTCTACCAGATAGCCGTAAACAATCTGACTATGAGGGAAGTGTACTTAGGGTTCCGCATCAAGATTAGCATTTTTTATTTATATGAAGTTTAAGCTAATTGGATGGCAGGTCCGAGCGGTACAGGTATTTTTTATATCACACCGAAGGGATAAAAGCCCAGGCGGGGAGGTTCTACTCATTAATTGAAAGTAGATTCTTCCTGCCTGAGCATTTTTGATATTAATAAGGGAATTATAGAGATGGTAGTTATAGAAAATTAGCTAATTAATAGGGGGTTACCGATGAAAGTATTAGTTGTAGGAAATGGTGGTAGGGAACACTGCGTAGTCTGGAAATTAGCTCAATCTCAATTAGTAGATCAGATTTATATTGCTCCTGGTAATGCAGGGACAGCTGAATTAGGTAAAAATGTAGAAATTGATGTAATGGATATTGAGGGTTTATTAAAATTTGCTATAGAAAGTGAAATTGATTTTACCTTTGTTGGTCCGGAAGCACCACTTGTAGAAGGGATTGTTGACCGATTTGAAACATCCGGTTTACGAATTTTCGGTCCTAATAAGCAGGCAGCTCTGCTGGAAGGTAGTAAGGTCTTTTCTAAAAATCTAATGGAAAAATATAATATTCCGACTGCTGAGTATAAGGTATTTCAAAAAGCTGATGAAGCAATTACATATATAAAGGAGAAAGGTGCTCCAATCGTAGTCAAAGCAGAAGGATTGGCTGCTGGTAAAGGAGTTATTGTTGCAGAAGAAGTGGTAGATGCTGTTGCTGCAGTCAATTCTATATTAATTAATAACAAATTTGGTAATGCTGGGGCAAGGGTAGTAATTGAAGAATATTTAGATGGTGAAGAAGCAACTGTTCTAGCTTTTGTAGATGGTGAAACTATTGCACCAATGATAGCCTCTCAGGACCATAAACAGGCCTATGATAATGATCAAGGCCCTAATACAGGTGGAATGGGGGCTTATGCGCCAGCACCTGTGGTTGATGTAAATATGATGTCTAAAATCTATTCGGAGATACTTGCCCCTACTGTAGCTGCCTTGAAAGATCAGGGTATTGAATATAAAGGTATTCTTTATTGTGGTTTGATGATAAAAAATGGACAGGCTAAGGCAATTGAGTATAATGTACGCTTTGGAGATCCAGAAACACAGGTTGTCTTACCATTATTAAAGACAGATCTAGTTGAGATTATTAATTCTGTTATAGATGGTAAGTTGGCTGATATAGAAGTTGAATGGTATGACAAGAAAGC
>JBDNGI010000261.1:0-3843 GCA_041689345.1 Halanaerobiales bacterium | reverse complement strand
GTGATTTGTATTATCAGTTTAAGTCATTTTTACCTAAAGATGATTTAGGTATTAAATAGTTTACAATTATTTAAGCGGTGATACTAAGCCCCCAGGCCCAAGGCCTGACCTTTAGGCACCTATCTATGGAAGGTAAGTACTGTCAAGTCTTGAAATAATTAATAACTACTACTACTACTACTACTACTACTACTACTACTACTACTAATTTATATTATTTTAAGATTTTAAGGAATAGAAAGTTACCGGGATTTGTTCCTTTAATTTCAATGGAAGACAAAAAAATCTATTAAAACCATGAATTAACTTTATGACTATAATAATATAATCACTTATTTCTAAATTTAATGAGGACATTCAGCATGTCCTTTTTTATATTTGTATAATTTTTGAATATATTTTTAATATAAGTTCAAAACCGTAAAATATAAGTTGATCTTTTACTAAGAAATTCTATCTACAGGTTACTTCTAATAATCCCTATCCTTGTAACAAACAAATCAATTACTTCATATAATACAGATGAAGAATCATTTCCTTTTAACTCAGCGGCTTTACTAAAAGAATCATTTTTATACTGGAAGACTAATTTTTTAAAAAAGTAGGTGGCTTTATGACTCATAAGAAAAATTTATCACATAATTATATAATTGAAAGATTTAAAAAGGGTGAGATAAGTATTACAGATGCCTTCATACAGCTTACCAATATTGATAACAATAAACCTACATTTGATATGAAATATACTTTTTCAGATAGAAATATGAATAATTTAAATAATAATTTAAGCAAAGATTTGAAGAAAGAATTAAAAGTCAATCCATCTAATGAAGATATAATACTAAACTACCTAAATGAAATGGATAATCTTGTTGGTTTAAGTAATATCAAAAAGATAATTAAAGAATATATTGCATTTATTAAAGTACAAAAATTAAGAGAAAAATATCGCTTAAAAGCAATACCCGTTGTAATGCATATGATTTTTAAGGGTAATCCAGGTACAGGGAAAACAACTATGGCAAGAATTATTGGAAAAATCTTTCAAAAGGTCGGTTTTTTAAAAAACGGAGAAATTGTAGAAGCTGAAAGAGCTGACCTGGTAGGCGAATATATCGGTCATACAGCACAAAAAACAAAAAAAATAATCCAAAAATCATTAGGTGGAGTTTTATTTATTGATGAAGCATACTCATTAGCAAGGGGAGGAGAAAAAGACTTTGGTAAAGAAGCAATAGATACTATGGTTAAGGCTATGGAGGATAATAAAGATAATTTAATTATTATCTTAGCAGGCTATAGAAAAGAAATGGATTTCTTTTTACAAACAAATCCTGGTTTAAGATCACGTTTTGCTATACAAATAGACTTTCCAGACTATTCAATAGATCAATTAGTAGAAATTGCAGAAATGATGTATAAAGAACGGGAATATATATTAGATAAAAACAGTAAACATTATATATATAATGTATTAACAAAGGTAAGAAACAATGAAGAAATTAATGGTAATGCTAGATCAGTTAGAAACCTTATAGAGAAATCTATAAGACAACAGGCTAAACGTGTTATAAATAATCCAAAAATTAATCGAAAAGAATTGATGAAAATTACAAGAGAGGACTTGAGTGTGGAGGGGTTAAAAGATGGCAGAATGTCTCGTGACGGGAATGTCTAATGTAGGTAAAACCTGTTTTGTAATTAATTTTGCAGAATATATGGGATTAAAAGAATTAAAAATTCATGTAAAACAAATAGAGGGTTATACTTCAATAAATAGTTATACACCTGGAGAAGCACGTAATAAATTAATATCTGTAAAAGCAAATTCTACTCGTGAAGTTCAGGCAATAAAATTAGAGATTCCAAGAGGAAAAACTTTTAAAGAGCTAAAAATAATAGATAGTTGTGGTTTAAGTGACGGAATTCATCCTGAAGAGGAAGTAAGACTTGCAATGGCTCGCACTATTAGACTTATACGAGAAAGTAGTTATATTTTACATATGATCGATATTACAAATATTAATAGTGATCAAAATTATGATGAGGTTCTTAAACCAATAGATAGACTCATATTAGATTATGCAAGTTTGAAACAAAATTATGCGGTATTGCTTAATAAAATAGATCTTAGTTATGCAAGAAAAAACCTAAAATTATTAATGCAGTCTTTTGAAAATTTACCCATAATTCCTATATCGGCATTATATCAACAAGGATTTAAGGAAGTAAAGAAACTAGTGTTAAATTATGTTTAATAGATTCTTTGGTATACTATTAATGGGTCTTGTAATTAAAATTATGGATGATTTTTTCGACAAAGAGATTGATAAGGAAAGTAATCAATGGAACATTCATTTTTTATTAGGAAGATCAATCTTACCTTACTCTTTATTAATAACAATTATAAGTTTATATTTTAATTTCACAGAAGCTGCTGCAATATTTGCTACATCATATATTATTGGAATGTTACACAGCTACCGTGGGATATTGCCAACAAAATTATATGGATGGCAAGAAGGCATAATTATATTACTTATATTTATTTATATTTTATCTCTTGAAGAAATTTTATCTGCTATATTAATGATTGTAATAATACAAATAATAGATGATATAATAGATTACAAAATAGAAAAGTTTATAAACTATAATAATATTATCAATAAAATTGGTATTTTTAATAGTATTTTATTAACACTTATACTACTCTTTATATCATTTAAATATTTTCCAATAAAACTTATTTATTTTTCTACAGCCTCTTTTTTTGTTTATTTAATTTTTATATTTATTCAGAAATTTACTAGGACTGATTATTATGATTGAGCTTTTGATATCTTTATTACTAGGATTATTAATTGGATATAACATTGGTTATTTCAAAGGAGAAAAAACTACTGAAACCCGCATTATTAAATCTATGCCGCTTATTTTTAAAGAGAGATCTTTAATTAAAGGTTATTGTATAATTTGTAATCAAGAAAAAAATAATCAGAGTGGGAAAGATAAATTGTAAAATGAGAAGGATTTTTTATATATATTGTAGAAGATAAATATAATAGGAGAAAAGGGGATGATGCATAATGAAAATACCAATTAATTTACAGGATAATATTCTTAATGAAGTTCGTAAAAAAAGGATTGAAGTAACTATTTTCTTAATTAATGGTTATCAACTATCAGGTAATGTTATAGGATTTGACAACTTTACTGTAATTTTAAATAATGAAGGGAAAGAACAGATGGTTTATAAACATGCAATTTCAACTATTATTCCTAAAGAATCTATTAAAGGTATTTTTAAGGAAAAACAATAATGGATGATATTATATGGAATTAATAAAATTTACTAAAATGCATGGTTTAGGAAATGATTTTATATTGGTAAACTGTTTAGAATATCAGATAAATAACCTTAATAAAGTTGCAAGAAAAATTTGTAATCGTCATTTTGGTATTGGAGGGGATGGATTAATTTTAATATTACCTCCTAAAAACAAAGAAAATGATTATAGAATGCAAATTATTAATTCTGATGGTAGTGAAGCTGAAATGTGTGGAAATGGTATTAGATGTTTTGCTCACTTTTTAAAAGATAGAAATTTAACAAATAAAACCCAGTTCAAAATTGAAACTTTAGCTGGTATTATAAGTCCAAAGATAATTAGTAGTAAAAAGAATAGAAGTCAAGTTAAAGTTGATATGGGGAAACCAAGATTTAAAACAGAGGAGATTCCTGTTAACATTAAAGATAACTTAGGTTATTTAAAAGAATATCAATTAAAGATCGATAAGCAAGTTTTTAATATTAATTGTGTTTCTATGGGGAATCCTCAC
>JBDNGI010000260.1:0-2563 GCA_041689345.1 Halanaerobiales bacterium | reverse complement strand
GCAGATATTGTCATTACTACTAATGGGGGCTATCCCCTTGATCAAAATATATATCAAGCTGTAAAAGGGATGACTGCAGCGGAAGCGGTTTGTAAAAAGAATGGGGTAATTATTAAGGCTGTTGAATGTTCGGATGGACATGGTGGTGAGGAATTTTATAATACCTTTGCTAATTCTGATTCAGTAAAAGGTGTCATGAAAGATATTTTATCTAGGGATAGAGATGAGACGGTCCCAGATCAGTGGGAATCTCAGATATTAGCCAGGGTTCTTATGCATCATACAGTAATAATGGTAACAGATCTTTCAGCCAGGATTGTAGAAAAGATGCATATGAAATGGGCAGGTAGTTTAGATGAAGCTATTAAAATGGCTGAGAGAATTGTCTCCAACCCCCAAGCTGAGATAACGGTAATACCAGATGGAGTAGCGGTAGTTGTAAGGTAGATAATTTAAATAAATAATAATAAGTACTTAAAGGTTGTGGGTATAAATATATGCCCCCCTATTTTTTTATTTTATTTCTGAAATATATATCCCTTTTTATAAGGAGAGCACATATGCTTATACTTATAACAGTCTTCTTGTTATTCTTCTGTAAGTCTAGTAGTTTACATGATATAATGAAAATAAACTTAAAATATGTATTAAGGAATTATGCTAAAAAAAGTAACAGGGGGGAACAAAAGACTATGAAAAAATTAAAGATAGCAATGGTAGGTTGTGGAGGGATTTGTAATTTTCATCTAAGTCACCTTGTGTTGTTTGACGATGTGGAATTTGTTGGCTTTATGGATATACTTCCCGAAAGAGCACAGGAGAAGGCAACTAAGGCTGGTGGAGGAAAAGTCTATGATGATTATGTCACTATGCTTGATGATGCCAAACCCGATGTATTGTATATCTGTGTACCACCTGATCAACATGGCTTTATCGAATTTGAAGCCATCAAGCGTGGAATCCCTTTTTTGGTTGAGAAGCCTATGGCATTGAACATGGAACTGGCATATTCAATCCGCGACGCCGTAGAAAAAGCAGGACTTATCACTGCGGTCGGCTTCCAGGATCGTTATCTGGACATCATTGCCAAGACGAAAGAGTTGCTTGAAGAGCAGACAGTAGGCCTGGTGGAAGGTTCATGGCTCGGAGGTATACCGGGTGTTTACTGGTGGCCTACATATGAAACAAGCGGTGGTCAAATTGTAGAGCAAAATATACATCTATTTGACATGCTGCGTTACCTGTTTGGTGAACCCACCAAGGTCTATTGTGCAGCTGCTAAAGGTATAGTCAAGCGTGAGGGATATGATCTACACGATTACTCTTCGGCTGTCATTACATTCAAGAATAATATTATTGCTACCTTGTTTACAGGCTGCTATCTAGGAAGAAATGTTCCTAATAAGAACGGATTGCACTTCCGTTGCGTGGACGCTGACATTCGGTATATACTCCGTCAATCTGTGGAAATTGATACAGGTAACAGAACGGAAATATTCCGTAAGGAAGTTGACCAGGGTATTACCGAAGATCGTACATTCCTTGATGCTATTAAGACAAACAATCCTGCACTGGTTAAATCACCATATGCTGATGCCTGTAAGTCGCTTGCACTAACACTTGCGTGCAACGAGTCCATAGCGACCGGTAAGGAAATAGTTTTGGATTGAATTTCAAAGTGAATGCTATAGAATGAGAGGAGAAAAATATGTTTACATTAACTGTAAGCCCTTCCTGGTTTAAAAGTGATGCATACGGGAAATTTGAAGATGCTGCTAAAAGGGGTTTTAAGGCAATAGAGGTCCTTAACTGGACCGGACTTGATTTGAAACGAATTCGTTCTGAGGTGGATAAAACAGGTGTGGAAATTTCGGCTATTCTTTTTCGCTCTACTGACCCTGTGAAACAGGAATTGATTGCAAATACACATGGTATAGTTAATGCTGATGCCCTTGATGCTTTCTTGGATGCTATTAAGCAGACAATTGCTGCAGCTAAGATTGTAGGAACGAAAAATATTGTTGTTACAACAGGTAACGAGGTTGTGGGAATGTCTAGACAAGAACAACATGATAATGTTGTAAAAGCATTACGTGCAGCTGCACCGTTGGCTGAGGAGGCTGGGATTAAGCTTGTACTTGAACCATTGAACATCCTAGTCAATCACATGGGTTACTTTCTGACTACTACGGCAGAATCAGTTGAGATAATCAAAGAAGTCGACAGCCCCAATGTACTTGTGTTATATGATGTATACCACCAACAGATTACTGAGGGTAACATCATTAACAACATCCGTAATAACATCAATTATATTGGTCACATCCATGTTGGTGATGTACCTGGTCGCAATCAACCTGGTACAGGTGAAATCAACTATAAAAACGTGTTTAAGGCTATTCGTGATGTAGGCTTTGATGGTTATGTCGTATTTGAATGTGGCTTGACTGAGGATGTGGATGTTGCTTGTCCTAAAATGTGGGCATTACTGGAAAAAGAGTAATGTTATAGATACAATAAGTGTGCAGGGCACTAATGATATTAGTGGGCTGCCGCTTTTTTT
>JBDNGI010000259.1:0-11913 GCA_041689345.1 Halanaerobiales bacterium | reverse complement strand
ATTATTTAATCATCCATTTTAGGAGCTATGAACATAAACATATTACGGCCTTCCATATGTGGCTTACTTTCCACCTTACCGATATCTTCTATTCCTTCAATTAATCTTTCCGCAAGTGCATAACCTATATGTTTATGCATCATCTCACGGCCTCTAAACTTAATTCTGACTTTAACTTTATCTTTATCGTCCAGGAATCTACGAGCCATCTTTAATTTAACATCAAAGTCATGGTCATCAATTTTAACTCCCATTTGGACCTCTTTTACATTCATTACATTCTGATTCTTTTTGGCTTTCTTAGCCTTTTTTGCCTGCTCATACTTATACTTACCATAATCAAGTATTTTGCATACAGGTGGTTTAGCCTGTGGAGCTACTTCAACCAGGTCTAATCCCCTTTCTTCAGCCGTTCTAAGTGCTTCAGATCTAGACACAACCCCTACTTGTTCTCCATCTGAAGATATCAATCTTACCTCTCGTGACCTTATTCGATCATTAATTCTTAAATCGTTATTGATCTTATTTACACCTCCTATAGATTTAGACAAATTAACCTTCTGGTAATATATACTCTCACAAGGAAAATTTGTAAACAAAATAAAACTAGTACCTCATCCCTTTCTCTTAAACAGGGAGAGCCTTGATTCTAAAAACATAATTTCCTAGACATTAAAAAAACGGATGGTAATCACCACCCGTTCTAATACATAAGCTATCTGATAGTCTGCATAACGATAATTATACTTATCCCATTTACAGGCTATTAGTAAAACATTAAGCTATTAACCAGTAAAATAAGTTTTTACTGGTGAGAAACGGGTAGTTTCTACTTTGTTTTATTACCGGATATTAGTATAACACACTATCAGTATGACTGTCAATAAATTTTTAATTAACTCGATCTTCTATCTCCTGCAATATCTTCTCTTTAAACTCATCAACACTAATAGCACCCATGTCTCCCTCTCTCCTGTCCCTTACAGATACAGTCTTGTCTTCGACTTCATTACTACCAACAATCAGCATATAAGGTATCTTCTCTAACTGAGCCTGGCGTATCTTATAACCTAACTTTTCATTACTAGCATCTACTTCAATCCTGATCCCTTTTTCTTCTAACTCCTTTTTAATACTATAGGCATAATCACTCTGATCTTCAGAAATAGGTATGATAACTGATTGAACAGGAGCTAACCATGTCGGGAAAGCACCAGCGTAATGTTCAATTAATATTCCCATAAACCTTTCCAAACTACCATAGATAGCCCTATGAATCATAACAGGACGATGTTCTTTTCCATCCTGGCCTACATAAGTTAAATCAAACCTTTCAGGCATTTGAAAATCCAACTGAATAGTCCCACACTGCCAGGTTCTTCCAAGAGAATCTTCTAAATGAAAATCAATTTTAGGTCCGTAAAATGCACCATCTCCTGCATTGATTTCATAAGAAAGATTGTTTTCTTCAATAGCCTCACGTAAAGCATCAGTAGCCTTATCCCATAATTCATCAGAACCCATTGCCTTTTCTGGTTTAGTACTTAACTCTACTTTATATTTAAAACCAAAGGCACTATAGATTACATCCACCAACTTTATCACAGCACTTAATTCATCCACAATCTGTGTAGGCAAACAATAAATATGAGCATCATCCTGAGTGAAGTTTCTCACCCTCATCAGGCCGTGTAAGGCACCTGACATCTCATGGCGGTGAACAAGACCAAGCTCACCCATTCTAATAGGCAGATCCCTATAACTATGCATTTTATTTTTATATATTAAAATACCGCCTGGACAATTCATCGGTTTTATAGCATGTTCTTCATTATCTATATCAGTATAATACATATTATCTTTATAATGATCCCAATGACCTGATTGTTCCCATAAAGATTTATTTAATATGACAGGAGTCATAATTTCTTGATAACCGGCTTTAAGATGCTCTTTCTTCCAGAAGTCTATTAGTTGATTTCTTAAAACCATACCCTTAGGATGAAAAAATGGGAAACCTCTACCCTCTTCTTGAAGGCTAAACAGATCAAGCTCTTTGCCTAGCTTTCTATGATCACGTTTTTTAGATTCTTCAATTCTCTTTATATACTTATTCAGATCAGATTTTTTTGGAAATGAAGTCCCATAGATTCTCTGTAACATCTTATTATTTTCATCACCACGCCAGTAGGCACCAGCTAGATTAAGTAGTTTGTATGCCTTCACTTTCCCTGTTGAAGGAAGATGTGGGCCGCGGCAGAGATCAGTAAATTCCCCTTGATGATATAAACTTACATACTGATCATCAAAGTCTTCAATTAATTCTACTTTATAATCCTCTCCCTTTTCTTTCATCAAGTTCATTGCATCATCCCTACTGACTAACTCACGTTTAATAGGTAGGTCTTCTTTAATAATCTTCTTCATCTCTTTTTCAATCTTTAAGAGATCTTCCTGAGAAAAGGTTTTTTCTAAATCAAAATCATAATAAAAACCATCTTCAATAGTAGGTCCAATAGCCAATTTAACATTATCACCATATAATCTCTTAACAGCATGTGCCATAATATGTGCTGAAGTATGCCGATATATATCTATACCCTCTTCTGACCCAATCGTAATAATAGACAATTCAACATCTTTTTCTATATTTGTCGCTAAATCAACCATACTTCCATCTATCATTCCAGCAACAGCCGCACGTCCTAATCCTTTTCCAATACTATAAGCTACCTCTTCTACTGTAACAGAAGCATCATAAGCCTTATCTGATCCATCTGGTAAAGTAACTTTAATCTTTGACATATATCTTCCTCCTCTTTATAATTAGTTCTATAATACATCGATCTAAAAATCACCAAGATAAACTATAAAACTATTCAAATAGATTTAAAATAAACTTTAAAAAAATATCTATAAAAACAAAAAGACCCTATTCTATTTAGAGACGAATAAGGTCCGCGGTTCCACTCTATTGAGTAAATTTAATATATTTAAAATATAAATCAAAATATAAATATAATTCCTGGTATACAATAAGAATAAATTTAAACTCACTTTTTATTTTTAACGAAATTTTCATCCGGATAGAAGTACTCATCATCAATGATTTTATTTCCATCAGCTCAGAAGTGGTCTTCAGATATAATATTTACAGGATGTTTCCAGCCTCTGACATCCCTCTCTTAAGCAAATAACTATAACCTACTCTCTTCATCACAGCATTTAAAATATATCTACTTTAAATTATTATAATATTATTTTTGTATATTTGTCAAGCCTACAGAATGTATTCTTTTCCATAACTGAACTATAATATATTATTCTACTCTTTTTTTTCATCAATAAGGGATTTATTACCACTTACATTACACAGATCACAACCATCACATACCTCTACTCGTTCATCAAATATTTTTCTAACTGTATCCTCAATATCCGGCTTTTTAAAATGTAAAACAATCTTCTCTGCAGCTACATTTATTAAAGCACTTACCAATAAATCTTCATATTCAACTTCTCCGTCGAACATTTCAGCCAAATAACCCTCTAGATACTCATTATTTATTACATTACCCAATTTATCAAGTATTTTAAAAGATCCATTTTTGGTCTGAGTAACATTGGCTTGTTTTATCCTTGGTTCTTGAATATCAACAAAGTATTTTAATAAATCTATAAACTCATTATATTCTTTTTCAATTATGAAATCATCTACAGCCAATTCAACTGCTAATTTTAGTTCGTCTATATAGTCTTTTAACCTAAAGCGAACAAACCCCTCCACGTTAAGGTCCTGATTTTTATTAAAGTATCTTATAGTCTGTCTTGTTATCTCTTCACGCCGCAGTATTTTACCCAGATTTTTATCAGGTGTAAGAGATTCATTTAGATGATCTACTGTCATTTCCTCTATAATATCACGCTCATCTAAAGAAAAGTTATTATATTTATGCTTTATTATTCTGTTTATAAATTTCTTTTCCAGGTGATCCACAACAATGTCGGCAATTATAGTGGCTAAATACTCTAATGTGCTAAAATTTTTTTTCTGATCAAAATCTATTTTAAACAGGGTATAATCTTTATTTTCCTGTTCTGCAAATATGAAGCCAGCTCCAAACTGGTCTTTTAATTTTGTTTTAATCTCTTCCGGATACTCAAGGGTTGAGATAGTAATCCCCATATTTATCACTCCTTATGTATATATTATTATATGAAGGTGACAATATTTGTATACAATATATAGATGAAGATAAATTGGTAAGTCTAAGAAGTGATTTTTGACTTTTCTAATCAATTTCAGGAACAAGATTTCTAAGGTGTTTTTTAAGATTAAACAAAAAAATGACCACAAGGGTCATAATCTACACAAAATAAATTAATTTTATTTTTTAACAATACCTCAAGATGATATCTATCTTTTTAGCTATATCAATAATTATTTATTTATTTATTTATTTAAAGGCCAATATAGCTATACTAAAAATCATTTTTGTCTTAATAGAATTTCAAATTACAATTTTTATAAAAAAATGGTGTGGGTAAACGGACTTGAACCGCTGGCCTCTACGATGTCAACGTAGCGCTCTAGCCAACTGAGCTATACCCACATATTTATGGTGCCGGGGGTCGGGCTCGAACCGACACGGGTATATATACCCACCGGATTTTAAGTCCGATGCGTCTGCCAATTCCGCCACCCCGGCATATTGTCAAATTTTAATTAAACAAAAAAGTATTAATAAGCTTTCTTGAACAATATCATTATGACAATTAGTATTATAGCATTATGAATAAATCGTGTCAAGCTTAAAATTTTAATTACTAAAAATTTTTTATAAAAATCCTGATCTAAAGACGGTCGTAAGTCTTTAAAGGAATTAAAATAAGGAAAATCTTCATTTTATTATATTTAATTGGATTTAAAAATTAACAAAACCACTATACTTCACATATAATTTAATAAGTCTAATAAAGACATATAAAATACATTTTGATAAAAGGAGGTCTATTCAATGGGTGATTATGCAGGTGGAGATAATGCTTTTGTTATTTTCTTAATATTAATCCTCTTAGTTCTCGGTGGAGGTTTCGGAATTTAGTAAATACTTGTAGCGTAGTTTTAAAAAAATAAACTAGGGAGCTAAATATACCCGAAAATATGAGGCTTTCCTAACAGAATATTATATTAAGGTCAACAACTAACTTTAGTTGTTGACCTTTTCTGATACTAGCATTTTTTCTATAAACTTTAAAGTATCTCTTTTACTCTGCCAACAATTCCACTCTCAAGCATAACCTTAATACCATGAGGGTGTTTTGGTGAATTAGTTAGAATTTTCTTAACTACACCATCTGTAAGCTTACCACTCCGTTGATCTTGCTTTTGTACAACCATTACTTTGGCCCCTATTGTAATATTACTTCTTCTAGTTCCATCCATTTACTATATCTCCTTCCTTATATCTTTTCTTTAAGATTTATGATAGAAATTACTAATTAATTTTGTTGGATATAGCTGTTCCTTAAACATTAAAATTCCAGATATCTTATTTTTGAGATTAATTTTCTAGGCATTAAAAAACCCTGACTACTAAGAGTCAGGGAATAGTTGCTATATATTAAAATAAATTATTAATTTTAATTATAATGTAACAACATTTGCAGCCTGTGGACCGCGATCGCCTTCAACAACTTCAAATTCAACGTCTTGACCTTCTGCTAAACTCTTGAAACCTTCATCTTGAATAGCTGAGAAATGTACAAAAACGTCGTCTCCTTCTTCTCTTTCAATAAAACCAAAACCCTTTTGATCATTAAACCATTTTACTTTACCTGTGTAAATCATTAAATAAATTCCTCCTAATTTGTCTGTGGACTAGTCTTTAAGATTTTTTTATGTCCAACATTTAAAACTATAACATATTAATATTATAAAGTCAATATTTTTTTTGTATTCTTGCCATAATGAGAATTGCCATAAAAATAACCCTGACTCTAAGAGCCAGGGAATAGTTACTATATATTAAAATAAATTTTTAATTTTAATTTATAATGTAACAACATTTGCAGCCTGTGGGCCACGGTCGCCTTCAACAACTTCAAATTCAACGTCTTGACCTTCTGCTAGACTCTTAAAACCTTCATCTTGAATTGCAGAGAAATGTACGAAAACATCGTCTCCTTCTTCTCTTTCAATAAACCCAAAACCCTTTTGATCATTAAACCATTTTACTTTACCTGTGTAAACCATTAAATTAATTCCTCCTAGATTTGTCTCAGGGCAAGTCTTACATTATTTTTTCCCTACCCAACGAATATAACTATATCACACTATTATTATAATATCAACAAATATTTTTATTTATACCATCTTTTAGTATATTTTTTTTAATTCAGCTATCCTTTTTGATATTTTTCACTATAAGAATTGAATAAAAAGTTGCTATTAGAGTAACTAATTAAAAGATACTTTCTCATATATTTCAATTTTAGAAAACCATATTTATTATTATTTTAATGTTTCCTGTTTCACCTGGATTAATTCTTCTGTGAATTTTTTACGGTTGACCCAGAAAAGGAGTATGGTCTGACTTCTGAAAAATTATTAATTCTTTTCCATTCAACTGTGTTAAGATTTTGATAATATTTTTTTGTTAGCTCTAATAGGTTATTGTAGTCATTTGCACCTGTGAAAAAGTAAACAGGTACATCTAACTTGGGGAATCCTTCTATTGCATTAAAAGAACTATATGCATCTATAAAAATAAGCAAGTTTCTGCTTCTGAAGCTTATAACATTTGGAATTTAATAAATACGAGTAATCTAGATATAAATATAAGTAATATCTTTAAAAATTTCATACATGACCCTGAATTTTTAATCTTGGCCAGCGATACAATAGGTGAATATTTAAAAAGCTGGGTAAAAAATAAGGAGAACTTCACTTTTGTTCGAAAGGTATCAGCCTCAATAGAATAGTTCCTTATTGACAAAGTATGTTATAATAGGAAGTAGCATCAATTCTAATTATATAACTTTTTACATAATCATTGCACTCTGTTTGGTTTTAGTATATATGCAAATATATACTTATTGGCTTACGGGGTGCATTTTTATTTTTAATTAGATAAAAAAACTACTTTTCGAACAGACTCTTTATTTTTTAATAAACAATATGACTATTGGGTAAATTTAGTATGGTTTAGATGGAATGACAGGTAAATATTTTGACAGTACGGTTAAAATGAAGGAGAGAATATCAATGAAAATAATTATTATAACAACTGCAAATGAAGAAATGAAAGAAACTGGTTTTGGAAAAATGAAAGCTTGTAACTCTATATTAACAGCGCTAAAAACAAGGTTTACAGATGTTAGCATAAGCCTTTGTGAAACAAAAAATGATCTCGAGAATGTTTTAAATAAATGTCCAGATGTAATATTTTTAGCTGTTAAATATATTCAATTACAAAGTGATAAAAAGATTTGGTTGTCTAAATATTTTGAGGATGCTGGTATTAATTTTACTGGTTCCAAAAGAGATATTCTAGAATATGGTTCTAATAAAATTAAAGCAAAAGAACTACTAAGAGCAAAAGGTATAAAAACAGCTAAATTCCAGGTAATAACACCAGACAACTATCTATCTGAAACTACAATTACAATACCATATCCAATATTTTTAAAACCCCTGGATGCAGCAAATGGAAATGGCATAGATGATGAATCTATTGTTTTTAATTTACAAGAACTTCAGAAAAAAGCAAAAAAACTTTTCATCAAATACGGTAATGAGATATTAGCTGAAAAATATTTATCTGGTCGGGAATTCACTGTATCTATAGTTGAGGATTCCTCAAGAAAAGAACTTATTGTATCACCAATTGAAATTGTTCCACCAAAGAACAAGAATAATATTAGAATTTTGGGGGAAAAAATAAAAAACGAGAATACAGAAGAATTAAAGCAAGTAACTAAAGAGCTAATTAAAACAAAATTAAAAAAACTTGCTGCTGAATGTTTTAAAATTTTGGGGGCAAGAGATTTTGGGAGAATTGACTTTAAAATGGATGAAAATAATGTTTGCAATTTCATTGAGGCTAATCTAGTTCCAGGTATGACTAAAGGGTCAAGTTATTTTCCTAGAGCACTAGAAATTGAGAGTGACTTAGATTATTATAAGGTTGTTGATTTGATACTTGATAATGCACTTAATAGAATGATTATTCACGAAGAAAACATTAGTTAAAATAATTTAATTACTCTTTGCAGTAAATGCCATACGCCTGCTAATCATAAGCAAGGTAAGCTCTTATATGCTTGGAGGCCTGAGCTTAATAGCTTCAGACCCGAAACCTTTATCCGATAGCTAACTGCCGCTAACCAGGGCCTGGTCTTTAGGTCATCCTTTAGGGAAACTAAGAACACACTTTATAGGTCAAGACCTGTCGTATTCATCTCCTACCAAATCAAAAACAAGATTTGCAAGGGGTTTTCTGCGACAATTTTTAGATAAATAAGATGATTTTTGCTTAACATATATTTAGATAAGAGAAAGTAGAAAATGTTATTTAATTCTCTTTGGGAAACCAATATATTAAACCATTTGTCTGTATATCTTTTTAATCCTATCTTTTATATCAATACTCGCTAGATCTTTTGCATATCTTTTGTTTTCCAGATAATCCATTACTTCCAGGACATCCTGTAAGATTTCTTTATTCTCAATTTCACTTTTTAGTCTTTCTCTAGAGACTGCTTTTAGACTCACATTAAACTTATATTTAATCATTTCATTTAACAGCATAAATATTTCATTTTCATCATTTTCTTTTTTAACTTTATTATAAATCTCTTTAAGTCTATCATCTCTTCTTCTCCAGTACTTATAAGAAAAAAGTAAAATAAGAATCATTAAAACTATAAGAACTATTATATATAAACCAGTCTTGAGATAAGTTCTTTTTACCTTTACTAATAAATAATCATTATTTGCTAAAGTATAGTTTACCTTTTCTATCCGTATAGTTTCTGTTGGTTCTGTATGTTCATTTATCTCAGTATTTTGACTGAATACTTCAGCATCACCATTAACCTTGATAACAGCGCCTTCAACCCTGGCTTTTTCATATTGTTCTATCACAGAATTAAAATATGG
The DNA here is from genome assembly GCA_041689345.1 of Halanaerobiales bacterium. GTDB lineage: Bacteria > Bacillota > Halanaerobiia > Halanaerobiales > DTU029 > JBDNGI01. Next base: position 2,750 of record JBDNGI010000259.1, on the reverse strand, counting down.
TATCTCTATGGTTGGTACCATTATTTGTCCGGTTTTGTCCGGTACAATTATTATGTCAAATTCTTTAGAAGCATAATATCGGCCATTTCTAATATCTTCATGGCTATTTTTTTCGGTTTCATAGATTGATACTCCAGATATTTCAGTATTGAAAATTTTATCCAAATTATCTAGGTTACAATTGCCAGATAGTTTCACCTTTAATGTAAGTGAATCTCCATACTCTAACTCCTGTTTGCTAAAGGAACTTTCTATCTCCAATTCACCAACTAAACCCTCAAAGTTATCGGGTTGATTATCTAGTGGTAGTGCTTTCACTTCTATTTCAACTGGCTCAGTCTGAAGGTAGACTGCTTTAGAGGAATCGAAAAAATTACCAGTACTTACATTAACTTGAAAAGTACTAGCTGGTACTGTATAAGATCCTGTGCCGGTTGGTGTTAAAATGGACTTCCCCACTTCATATTTCACATATTTTTTACCATCTAACTGCAGATAATTTGCCCTCAATTTATCCTGAGGAATTTTCAAACTGATAAAACCTGTTAAATCAGGTTGTTCAACAAAACCAAAATTCTCTATATTATACCTAGAATATAGTTCAAAACCCAAGGCAAACTTTTCACCGAAATATATTTGCTCTTGGTTGATTATACTTTTAATGAATAGTTCCTTTATCTCATTTTCTTTTAGAATATCACTGTCCTTAACAATAACACCCAGTTGATTTGTTTCATATTTCTTTCCCTTATATTTCACTATACCCTTTAAAGTGTATTCCCCTTTTCTTAAAGGCATAATAACATAAGTAAATTTATTTTCCCGTGATATATCCCCGTTAATAATCTGAGTAGATGAAGATTGTCTTTCACTCAAAATATCAAAATTATTCAATCCTCGAACCTCTAATACTTCTGCCCCCTGGGCATTTTCTACGGATAAAACTAGATTTGTGCTTACACCCTTTTCCAAACTGGTCTCGTCAATATTAAGATGAAACTGTGGTTCTTTTGCCGCTGCCGGTCTGAAGAGCAACATTACTAGAACAACTACAGAAACTAAAATTAGTATATAATTTATATACTTATAGCCGTAAGCCAATTTATTCTTTACAATTCTACCAGTCATATTCTTCCTCCTTCTCAGTACCGAGGCGAAGGGCCTGATTGTTTTTCAGACTCTCCTTTTCCTGCTTTTCTAGCATCTTTAAAATCTGCATAATCTGCTGCTGATTTTGTTCACCTTCTTGTACTTTAGAAGGCTGGGCCTCAGACTGTGAGTTGTCTTCCTGATTTTGTTGATTATTTTGCTGATTTTCCTGTCCTTGTTTGTCCTGTAGATTTGCTTCTTGTTCTTTATTCTGATTGTTTTGATTCTCCATATTTTGCTGATCATTTTTATTCTCTTGATTCTGATCCGAATCCTCATTCTCATTTGTTTGATTCTTATTTTGGTTTTCATCCTGCTGTTCTTCTTGCTCATCTTTATTATGTTGATCTTTAGACTGTTGTTCTTTATTTTGCTGCTGTTTTTGCATATCTTCCAATTTCTTTTTAAGAAATTCATAATTATATTTTAAATTAAGCTCTGGGGGATATTTGATTATACCCGTTTTATAGAATTCCAGTGCCTGCTGATATAACTTCACTTTTTGCTCTGGGTTCTGTTCATTTTCCGCTAGTTGATAACTGGCATTACCGAGAAGAATATATTTATTGGGACTATCAGGTCCTTTTCTGTGATATTCGATAGCATCCTGGTATTTTTTCAATTGAAAATGTACATTACCCAAATTATAGTTTAATTTCGGCGCTTGATAGTCTTGAGCAAGTCCTGTTTCATAAATTTCCCCGGCTTTTTGATATTCTCCCTGTTTATATAAGCTATTAGCTTCTTTGATTAATTGCTCTGTATGCCCGGTAAAGGTCATAAAACCAGTGAAGAATATAACTATCAAAAGAATTATTATGATATATATGATATATTTATTGCTCATTTCTTATCTCTCCTTTCAATAAGTAAATAACCGACTAAAAAGAGAAATAGTCCTGCCCCCAGGAAATATTGATATAGCTGATAAGATTTTCTGATTCTGTCACTTCTATATTGACGACCTTTTAAAGATAATATTTTATCAATAATACTATCTATCTCCTGTCCACTCATAGAAGCCTGGAAATAACTCCCCCGACCAGCCTCGGCCAGTTGCTTTAATATATCTGACTGTAAACGAGAAATAATATATTCCCCCTGCTGATCCTTTTTATAACTTTCTTTTTGTCCCTCTGAGTTAAAGACAGGAATTAATCCTCCTTTTTCAGTACCAATCCCAATGGTAAATACCATGATATTTTCTTCCTCAATGGATTTTACAGCATCAAGACTAACATTATCATGTTCTTCACCATCACTGATTATCAATACAACTTTATCACCCTGGGCTGATCGTTGAAAGGAGCCTACTGCCAGATTTATAGCAGCACCGATATCTGTACCACCACCAGCTATCATATCAGTATCAATCACATTCAAAAACATCCGAGCTAGTTGATAATCATCGGTCAGAGGCATCTGAATATAGGCATCAGATGAAAAGGGAATAAGCCCAACCCTATCCCCTTCTAAAGAATTGAGGATTCTATCTACCATATTTTTGGCTTGCTCTATCCGAGCTGGTTTAATATCTTCTGACAGCATACTCTTTGAGGTATCAAATAAGATATAGATATCTAACCCCTCTTTTTTCACTT
>JBDNGI010000258.1:0-3208 GCA_041689345.1 Halanaerobiales bacterium | reverse complement strand
GCTTATTTGGAGGGATATCATCGATGGGCTTTGGAATAGCAGTACCACTTTTTAATCTTGTATATCATGATGCAGTTGTTTGTTACTGGCAGCACGGTCAGCCTTATGGTAGAGAAGACCATGTTAATCATGTATTACATGATCTGTTAAGTGGGCAGCCATCCAGTTGGTCACTTATATATGAACAATGGGAAGATCTAAAACCACTTATCAAGGAATGCTATGACTTATTAGGCAAATTGCATCAGAAGACTGCCCATTATCAACTCACTTCACATCAATATTTAAGCCCGGACTATGCTGTACAGAGATCATCCTTTGGAGATGGGACAGAGGTAATTGTTAACTTCGGTATTACTTCATATGAATTTAATAATACAAAAATTGCCCCAAAAGGCTTTATTCTTAAACTGCCAGGGGAAGAAGTAAAAGTTGGTAGTTTTAATAGAAATATCGTTTATAACTAAGGGCTATTAGCTATTTAATATTAGCTACTTTGAGGGGGGGTGTTTATTAAAATATAAGATTGTTGCTTGACAGTAAATTGGGAACTTAGCTTAAAAAATTTAGGGAGGTCAAAATGAAAAAGGTAAAAGTATTATTTTTAACTTTGTTGGTAGTCTTTACTCTTAGTATGGTAATTGGTGCAGCTGCTAAGATAGAACTAGAATATTGGGTTTCCGTTGATCCTGATAGGTGGGTGACATATCAAGAATCTATTAAGGAATTTAATCAAGCACATCCAGATATTGAGGTGACTCCACACAAAGAGATAGGGGATAATGCCCAGATTCAACAGAAATTGCTGACACTACTTGCAGCTGGCAACCCACCAGATGTTATTCATGTAGATACTATGTATGTTCAGGATATGGCTAAAGCCGGTACTATTGTTTCTCTATCAGATTTAGAGGGTGTTAATCAAATAGCTGATAATATATTTAAAGGGGCTATGAAACCATTAATTGTAGATGGTGATATCTATGGGTTCCCTGTTAGAGCAAACTCGATACAACTACTCTGGAACAAAGATCTTTTTGAAGAAGCAGGTCTTGATCCTGAGCAGCCACCAACTACCTTTGATCAGGTAATAGAGTATGCTAAGAAATTAACAAAACGTGATAAAAATGATAATGTAATGGTTTATGGTTTTGAAACAGGGTTAGATAAAGACCCTCATTGGACTGCCCATGCTTTCTCTCCTGTCTTATGGACATATGGTGGTAATTATCAAGAAGATGGTAAAGCAGGTCTAAATTCTGCAGCAGCTGTAAAAGCGGTTGAGTTTTGGGATAAATGTATTAATGAGCTAAAAGTATCCCCTACTGACCGTATACAGTTAGGTTTTGAAACAGGTAGAACTGCCATGGTTATTACTGGGGAATGGGCAATTAAGGCTTTAAATCGAGATTTTCCTGATCTTAATTGGGGATTTAATACCTTGCCGACACCAAGTGAAGATATAGATCCTATTATTCCACTAGGTGGAAGAGCACTTGTCATACCTAGGGGTGCTGAAGAAAAAGAAGCTGCCTGGGAACTGATTAGTTGGGTAATGAGTAAAGAAGAGCAGATGCGTTATACCAAGAATCAGGTAGGACTTACTCCTAGAAGCGATTTAGTGGATGACCCCTGGTTTAATGATCATCGTAAATATCAGCAGGCTGTTAAAGATATGGAATATGTTAAGGCAAAATCAGCTCCAGATATCCTGGAAATGAATACAATCTTGTCAGATGCCATTCAGGAAGCTGTCATCTTAGGTAAACCAATCCAGGAATCATTAGATAAAGCTGCTCAAAGGTATAATGCCGTTTTGGAAGATAAGTAGAAGCTAACTAGAAGATAGTTTAATTAGTTTATATTAAAGACCCGCTTCTGCCTTATAAAGGAGGAGTGGGTCTTCTGGAGGTGGAATTTTTGCTTAGAAAGAGGAGACTAATGATTGGCTATTTATTTTTACTGCCATTTTTAATACATTTCTCAATATTTAAGATTTATCCCTTGTTTTCCTCGATATATATTTCTTTTACTAATTGGAGTCTAATGACCTTGAAAAGCGATTTAGTAGGTTTTAAAAATTATTCAGATGTATTGTCAGAGCCCTTGTTTTTTACAGCTGTCAAGAATACACTATATTATTCTGTTTTTTGTGCAGCTGGTGTTGTTGTATTCGGTCTGGCCATGGCCCTTGCCTTAAATATAGATCTGAAAGGAATTGGTATTTTTAGGACTGCCTATTATATTCCTGTTGTTGTTGATTGGGTTATAGTTGCAACTGTATGGATGTTTCTTTTAGATCCTTCTTTTGGCTTAATTAATTATCTACTACGTACCTGGGGTATGAATACACATCAATTCTTGCAAGACCCCAATGAGGCACTACCTATAATTACTTTAAGCTCTATCTGGAAAGGTGTAGGATATTATGCTGTTTTCTATTTAGCTGGTTTACAGGATATACCTGATAGTTTACTGGAAGCAGCAAAAATTGATGGTGCAACAAAATGGCAGCGATTTAGATATGTTATTTTACCACACCTTGCGCCAGTATCGCTTTTTGTAGTTATCATGGCAACAATAGGTGCCTTAAAAATATTTAGTCAGATTTATATTATGACTAAAGGGGGACCGGCAAGGGCGACTACAACAATAATGTATTATTTTTACGAAGTAGCCTTTGGATATATGAAGATGGGTAAAGGTGCAACGATTGCCGTAATTTTTACAGTTTTTGTTTTTGTGATTATTTTGATACAAAGAAAGGTTATGGGCAAGATGAGCGGTGCATCTGGTCTTTAAATTAGGAGGAGAGATTTATTGTGAATAAAAACTTAAAAAACATTATAATATATTTAGGATTAACTATTTGGTTAATAATAGCAATATTACCTTTTGTATGGATGTTTTTATCTTCATTTAAACCAATTGCAGAGGTATTAACCTATCCGCCAACTTTGTGGCCGAAAAGATTTAGCTTTGATAATTACGTAAAAGCCTTCACCTTAATACCATATTTAAGATATATTATCAATAGTGTTATTATAACAGGTGTTGCTACTTGTTCAGTAATAATTCTGAGTACTATGGCAGCTTATTCAATTACTATTCTTAAGGTTCCTGGTGCCGGTTTATTTATACCACTTGTTTTACTCGGCTTACTGGTACCCCCTCAGAGTGGTTTTATTCCAATTTTTATGTTTGTAAG
>JBDNGI010000257.1:0-7062 GCA_041689345.1 Halanaerobiales bacterium | reverse complement strand
TTAATAATTGTAATTGACCGGCACGTAAGGCTAAGATTATTAAGATAGCAACAACAATTATTCTTAATACATTAACCCTATTATTCATAATAACTTCCTCCAGAATGTGTAAGCTTAAAATAAAGGTAATAAATAAAAAAACCTATAATAGCGTTTAATATCGCCTCTGGAAGTATTATTAATTTTAAAGCAGAATAATAGTTAATCGTAAAAATTAATTTTTCAGACAAAAGTATAACCAGGCTTTCATGTATAATAGTCATAGCAAATATAATAACAGGAGGATAAATAATCTTCTCTTTGAATATAATACCCTCTAAAAAACCAGACAATCCCCCTGTAAATGTCTTAATTACCGTAAATATCCCGAACATACCTCCCAGAAAGAGGTCCTGTAATAACCCTGCTGCAAAACCAAATCCTGTCCCATACTTTACTCCCCAGGTAAGGCCTATTACAACAGAAATTATAAGTATAAAATCCGGCCTAACACTTTTAAAAATAAAATCTGGAGGAATAATCAATTGTACCATTAAAGCCAAAACTATTATCAATAAATTAAGAAAAACTCTTCTGATTATCCTCCCCCCTTTCCAATTCTACAGTCCTTTAAATTAATACTCTAAGGAAATATACCTAGCTTCTAAAATTCTTTAATAATTAGCACCTCTTCAATTGTCTTCAAGTTCATAAACAATTTTATATCTGCTTTTTGGGACAAACCGTAGTTATCATTTTCTACTGTGATTACCTCACCAATCGGTATTCCCTTAGGGTAGTTATTTGATAATCCAGAAGTAACAATCGTATCCCCTACCATTATATCCCCTTCTTCACTAGACTTATTCCAGGATATATTACCCATAGTATTAATACGCGGCTCATTAAGCTGGCCTTTTACAAGACCAATGGCTCTTGATGTCGGCCTACTAACAATACCACCAACTACAAACTCTAGATTATTACATAATAAAACTTGTGATGAATATGCCCCGACATACTCTATCCTTCCAACGAGTGCCCCATTATAAGTAATAACTGGCATTTGCTCTTCTACACCATCTTTAGAGCCCCGATCAATAATAATACGGTCATCCCAATGGGTAGATGTATAAGCTATTACCCGAGACCCAATACTGCTAAAAGACAGTCTTTTTTTAAATGATAATAGCTTCCTTAGTCTCATATTCTCATTTTTATATTTCTCATTTAATTGATTCTCAATTTCATAGCTGGATATTTCTTTACTAAGACGATTATTTTCAGCAATTAAGTGGTCTATATTCATAATGCCATTCCAGTAATTTTGAACTGAATTATAAAAGCCAGTAGTATATTCAATTACAGGAGTAAGAAGATTATAAACACCATTTTTAATCCAACTCAAAAAGGGTATATCGAGACCTGTAAAATTAATAATACCCAACCCTGCTATTATTATAATCAATACCAAGGCTACAACTAAAGTTGTCCTATTTAATCTACTCAAATTATCACCGCCCATCTATATTTTAAGAAATCTTTTTGGGTGATTGAAGTACACTTTTAAGGGTTTTAATCTCTTCAAGAACAATACCAGTACCTTTCACAACACAATCAAGTGGTTCATCTGCTATGTGAACAGGCATCTGTGTCTCTTTTATTAATAATTTATCTAAACCTTCTAATAATGCTCCACCACCGGTCAAAATAATTCCTCTATCCATTATATCAGACGAAAGCTCAGGTGGCGTTTGTTCTAAGGTATATTTAACTGCCTCGATAATTGAAGTAACAGGATCCTTCAATGCCTCTCTTATCTCTTTAGAAGTAATCTCCAATGTCTTAGGCAAACCAGTCACAAGATCCCTTCCCCTGACCTCTTTAACTTTCTCTTCTATACTTTCATCACTAAGGGCTGTACCAATTTCCATTTTTATTTCTTCTGCCGTTCTTTCACCAATCATTAATTTATACTTTTTCTTTATATAATGGATAATACTCTCATCCATCTCATCTCCACCAACACGAATAGAGCGACTACTTACTATACCACCAAGTGATATAACCGCAACTTCTGTCGTCCCCCCACCAATATCAACTACCATATTACCAGTAGGTTCATGAACAGGAAGACCAGCACCAAATGCTGCAGCCATCGGCTCTTCTATTGTATAGGCCTCCCGAGCACCAGCATGTGTGGCAGCATCAAGGACAGCCCTTTTTTCCACTTCAGTAACCCCAGAAGGAACACAGATAATAATCCTAGGTCGGACCAGTCTGGATCTTTTATGTGCTTTAGTAATAAAATATCTAATCATTGTCTCAGTAACATCAAAATCTGCAATAACTCCATCTTTCATTGGTCTAACAGCAATAATATTACCAGGAGTACGTCCAATCATCCGTTTAGCCTCATTTCCAACTGCCAAGACATCTTGCTTATTATCCCTTAAGGCAACTACTGAGGGTTCGCGAATTATTACTCCTTTACCTTTTACATATACTAATGTATTAGCAGTACCCAAATCAATCCCCAAATCACGTGAAAATGGAGCACTGACAAAATTAAAAACCATGATTACTTCCCCTTTCTATATAAAAACCTTCTTAAATTTTCTATTAAATCTATCTCAAATAAATCCCTTTTCTTTCATACTTACAAATATACCATCCCCAATTATAATATGATCCAATATATCAATACCTATTATTTTTCCAGCATCTATTAACTTTTTTGTAATATTTATGTCATCTCGACTTGGTTCTGGAATACCACTAGGGTGATTATGTGCCAATATCATCGCAGCTGAGCTATGTTTAATAGCCTCTTTAAAAACCTCCCGGGGATGCACTATAGAACTAGAGAGTCCCCCTTTGCTAATCAATGGAATAGAAATTATTTGGTTTTTTATATCTAGAAGAATAAGTTTAAATACTTCCTGAGTAAGATAACGTAGTTCTGGCATCAAGAGTTGCACCACATCTCCAGGAGATTTAATTATATCTTTTTCTTCTCGATTTAATGAAGCTATTCTTTTACTTAATTCTACTACTGATCTGATTTGTACAGCCTTTGCTGTACCAATACCCTTCATCTCTTTTAACTGTTTAACAGTTAAATAATTTAAGGCCTTTAGTCCCCCAAATTTATTATATATATCCTGTGACAATTCAACAGCGGTTCTATTTTTATTACCGACTCTAATAATCAAAGCCAACAATTCTGCATTTGACAAGTTCTCTGCTCCATACTTTATAAGTTTTTCACGGGGGCGCTCATCTTCAGGCATTTCCTTAATCGTCAACCTATATTCAACAGCACCCATACTACCTACTCCCTATTTATTTTTTATTTTTAATATTACTTAAGGACATATGATTAGTTATCTACAATGTCCAAAATAATAATGATACCAAGTTTAAGTTTTAATTATTACATAATTAAATGTACATAACAAAAAAATTAAAAAATTGATATATCAAAACCTTTAAGAATTTTAACCAGCTTATGAATAGGTAAGCCCATCACAGTAAAATAAGAACCAACAATTTTTTCTACAAAAATTCCTCCAATACCCTGTATTCCATAAGCACCGGCCTTATCCATCGGTTCACCAGTTTTTACATATTCTAGAATATCTTCATCGGTAATAGGACCCATAAAAACATCTGTCTTATCATAATCAACTACCACTTGACCTGAAAAACTATCCCAGACCACAATACCTGTTAAAACACTATGTTTTCTATTTTGCAGCCTTCTCAATATGGCCACAGCCTCTGACTGGTCTGATGGTTTACCCAATATTTTATTATCAAGAACAACTATAGTATCAGAACCAATAACAACAGAATTCTTTTCCAGACAAGCTACATCCTCAGCCTTTGCTCTAGCTAATTCTTTAACCATTTCAATAGGATTTAACCCCTTATATTCCTCTTCATTAATTTTACTTGGAATAATTGTAAAATTAAAACCCAACATTTCCATTAGTTCCTGTCTACGAGGAGAAGCAGATACTAAAACTATCTTAGCCATTTTATATTCCCCTGACTTGATTAGCTGGTAAATACTCAATAGAAAAATATGTGACTAGTCCTACTCCAATACCAGTAGGAATAGCTAACAGTATTAAATATGGCAAATAATAAAAAATACCTGAATTATCTATAATATAGTATGCAATAATGATCTGACCAATATTATGAAAAGTTGCACCAGCTACACTAACACCTATCAGGCTAAACTTATCTTTAAATAATATATAAATAAGTACCATAGCAAAATATCCCAGTAAACCACCGGCAAAACTGAGATAAAAATTTATCGTCATAAATGTTCCAGCCATTATTGAACCTATTAAAACTCTTAATAACAATATTAATAAACCACCATTAAATCCATATAATACTAAACCTATTAGACTAACTATATTAGCCAGGCCCAATTTAGCCCCAGGGACAATGTATGACATTGGTATCATACTTTCAACAAAATGAAGAATCAATCCAAGAGAGACTAATAAGCCAATAGTGACAATCTTACGTGTTCTATTCATAAAAATACCTTCCTGAAATATATATTAATGATTAAGTTTATAATAGATTGTGATCATTGATCTATTAAGAAAAACTAAACATATAATTAATCTGAGCTTAGTAGAATTCATAATTAAACAAAAAATTTCATAAAAAGAACCTATATATAATAATTCAATATAGACCTGTCCTTTTCCTTTAATATATGAAGAAAAATTAAAGGAAATTTTAAGTAAGTATAGCTAAAAACAATAAAGCATTTGAAAATAGTACTTTTTGTAGTATATATCACATTTACCAGGAGACACCATCCAGTTCAGAATCATCTCTTTCAATCCAGATCGATAGCTGATTTGGTACACAAATAATCATCGGTCCTGTCTGTTCAATCCAGCCCGTCTTTTCGCATATTTTTTCTGGATCCTCCGGAGGGGCTTCTTTCAATCTAACCTTCCCATTATGAGCCTCAATTATACTTATACCCAGAGGCCCAGTCACTTCTATATATAATGATTCCTCACGATATGTACTACTGCTTGGAATTCGCTGTTGAATATTATTAGCCTGTTGGATTACTATTACCTGTTGTGATTCAGAGTCTGTTCTACCCCTTAATAAAAAACCTACTGGTGACAGAATGGCTAGTACACTTAGTAGGACCAGAAGCATAATTAATACCTTATCATATATTGTTAACATTTCCCATAATCTTATCATTTTGTCACATCAATCCTATAGATAGTCTACTTAAATATTATAGTGCATCTTCGAAAAGTATTGATTAGGGATATAATATTAATTTTCCACAAATGTTCCTTAATTAATTGTAACACTTTTTTAGTCCAAAGTCTAGAATTGCCATTATATTTTCTTGTTTTCTAACTGGTGCAGTTGCGGTTATAATTGCATAAATGAAGTATAATTATTTTTCTTTTTTTTGACTTAAACTGGCTCTTTTGTGCTTTTATATTTATCTATCTTGAGTTATTATTATAAGACTCTAAAAAGAACATAATAAAAAGTATATTATAAATTCATTTTTGCAATTTATAATATACTTTAAAAAAATAAAGATTAAAAGAAAAAAGATTAATTATCTACTAGATATAACTTTTCCTGATAACGGTAATATAGATATCATGCTTAATAGCAATTTAATAATGATCCGTACAAATATAGTTTTATATACCTTTTCGAAAATCCTTTACAGGTTTCTCAAGTAAATTAATTTCCGAAAACTCTACCTCACAACCTTCGCCTACAGGGCTCTGTGACTCTATACCTAGAAATATATTTCTATAATAATTGCCCTCAAATCTAAAGAGTCTCTTCATCTTCCAGATAATCCCATCTAAAGAATAATACAATCCTGTTAGACCCTCTTTTCTACTCATTTTTAGATAAATACTGTCATGAGGTATCTCTTCACCATTACAATCATCACTATAGTCCTTTGTCAACACACTGACTACTGCCGGATATCCTAAATCTGTTTTTTCAAAAGCAAATTTAATCCAATTATAATCATCAATATAAAGCATGACAGCTCCGGCATCATATTTTGCTTTAAATAAAGGTTTAACTTTACAAGAAAAAGAAAAGTCACCCTTGATTTCAGTCATATAAAGAGGGGCATTACTCATTACAGCATTTAAAGCTGGATCAACAAAAAAATCTGTTTTACCATCTGCACTAATAATTATTCTATTATTCTCTTCTTGATATTTTTCCGGTTTATTTAGCCATTTTTCAAACATAGACACTTCCCCCTTAAAAAAAATTTGTCAAATTCTACAATTCTTCTAATGGTTGAACATTCCCGAAATTAACGTCTAGTTTACTATTATCTGCTGCCCAGGTAACGGCATTACCGATAACTTTTAAAATATCTTTATTATAATAACTAGGATTAGTTTCATGACCTGGACGAAAATAGAAAATCTTTCCTCTACCTCTACTAAAGGTACAGCCACTTCGGAAAAGCTCGCCGCCTTCAAACCAACTAAGGAAAATGATCTCATCAGGCTCAGGTATATCAAAAAACTCACCATACATTTCTTCTTCAGCTAATTCAATGTACTCCTTATTCAAACCCTTAACAATTGGGTGATTTGGTTTTACAATCCAGAGCCTTTCCTTTTCATCAGCACAACGCCATTTTAAATCACAGCTACTACCCATCAGTTTCCTAAAAATTTTAGAAAAATGACCAGAATGAAGAACTATCAGTCCCATTCCTGATAAAACCCTCTGATGAACCCTGTCTACCACTTCATCTTTAACTTCATTATGAGCACAATGGCCCCACCATATTAATACATCTGTATTATCTAAAACCTCTTCAGTCAAACCATGGTCTGCTTCGTCAAGTGTGGCTTTATTTACATCCATATTTAACTCACTCAAATATTCTGCAATAACAGAATGCATCCCTTCTGGATATAACTCTTTACACTCTTCCATCTCTTTTTCATGTCTGAATTCATTCCAGACTGTAACTTTAATAGTATTAACCATTTTTGATAACCCCCATAAACTCAT
>JBDNGI010000256.1:0-8985 GCA_041689345.1 Halanaerobiales bacterium | reverse complement strand
CTTGCCCCGAGGAGCGTCAACTCTAAATATACTAAAGACTGGGGAAGTTGATATAGATGTCTTTTATAAATACATTGAAATGGTTGAAGAATTGGAATAAATTAAACAGTATAATATTAAAGAAATTGGGCTTCCCTTTAAGGGTAGCCTTTTATCTTAGACACCCATTTTACTTTAATGATTTAGATCAAGAAGTCCTAATTGCATTAAATATGATGAAATTCACCAGAATTGTGATATAATAAAATGGGTTAAAAAAATAGACATTAAACCATATTATCTAGCAGATCCACATATAGAAAATATTAGAGTACTTGGTATATAGTCAGAGTATTTAAATTGGAAGGGGTTTATTATGGAATCAGAGAAAACTAAAAATATACAATCGGAGAATACAGGCCTTTTAATAAGGATAAGTACTTATTTATTAATGTTTTCATTTGCCATTTCTGCTACCATGCTTAGTCCCATGATGCCTGAAATAATTAAGCAATTTTCCATAAAACTTTCTCAGGGGGGGTTAATTCTTACCCTACAGAGTGTTGGCGGCATCTTAGTTGTTGCCCTGGCAGGGATCTTTGCCGACCGTTTAAGTAAATCTAGACTTATTTTATTGGGCTTTTCTCTTTATATTCTTTGTTTATATTTAATCAGTATAGCTCCTTTATTTAGTGTTTTATTGGCTGTATCTTTCTTTTTTGGTCTCGGCAGTCGTTTGGTAGATACACTATCTAATGCCTATATATCTGATATCTTTCCTGAAAAAAAAGGGAGATATTTAAATATTTTGCATTCAGTTTTTGGTGTAGGGGCTTTAATTGGTCCTATTTATACAAGGGTTTTGTTAGATTCCGGATTTGCCTGGCAGCAGATATTTAGATTTTTAGGGTATGCCTCTTTACCTATTTTGTTACTATTTTATTTGTCTCAACGAGGTAGAAATGTTATTATACATAAAGAGAATCATCTAGGTGAGCAAGAGCATTTAACAACTCTCTTAAGAAATAAACAGATATGGCTTTTATCAATAATAATGTTCTTTTATGTTGGTCATCAGTCTGGTATTATGCTGTGGATTCCAATGTATATTGAGACATATCTTAAAGGGAGTGCTTTTTTGGCCAGTTTGGCTTTATCTATATATTGGGTCGGTATGATTATTAGTAGGATGACTTTTTCATATATTACGAGAAACCATAAAAATTCTGTCTTGATAAAATGGACGAGTCTAATTGGTAGTATATTATTATTTATCGGCTTATATTCTAAACAGACCTGGCTCGTAATTATATTCTTGGCTTTATCTGGACTTCTAACAGGTGCTTTTATCCCACTTTTAATTGATGTTGCCAGTAGTAAATATCCCAGAAATACAGGTGCAGCTACATCTATCTTATACTTTAGTTTAAATACTAGTATTATGATATTCCCCTGGTTAGTTGGGTTAATAGCTGAGAATATATCATTTCAATGGGGTATGTTATTTGCAACAGCATCATTATCTATAATCTTTTTCTTTACTTATTTCATGAAAGATGAGGAAGCGTAGAGACAGAGTTAAGGGGAATAGGCCTTTTTAGATTTATGAGGAATAATTAAGATCTAATGTTATAATATACTAAGAAAAAGACTAGTATATTTAGTTGATTAACTGGGGAGTATATGTGAAATTAATTCTAAAAGAAGTTAGATCTAAAATTTATTATGGATGGTTTGTTGTTGGGATGGCAGCCCTGGGTATATTTTTTTCAGGACCAGGTCAGACCTATTCAATATCTGTTTTTATAAATTCGTATATTAAGGAATTTGGTTGGAGTCGTTCTATGGTTTCAAGTTTGTATTCAACAGCTACTTTATTATCAGGTTTATTTTTATTTATAATGGGACGATTTGTTGATAAATACGGGCAGAAAAGGATGTCTATTATAGCAGCCTTGATGTTGGGGGTTGCTTGTCTATGGAACAGCTTTGTAATAGGTCCTACTATGCTTTTCGTTGGATTTTTTATGCTTAGATTTTTTGGTCAGGGTTCTATGACGTTAATCCCAAATACCCTGGTACCCCAATGGTTTATAAAGAAACGGGCCTTGGCATTGAGTATAATGTCATTAGGAGGAGTCACCGCCTCAGCAATATTACCACCTTTAAACAGCTGGCTCATTTTAACATTTAGTTGGCAGCAGGCCTGGAGATTTTGGGCTGTATTGTTGTGGGTGATTTTTATTCCATTGGTAATTTTTGTAATGCATAATAAGCCTGAAGATATCGGTCTTTTGCCTGATGATGAAAGGCTTCCCAGGGTTAGCCCTTCAAACCAGCAAGGTTCATCGGAGATAAGTGCTGGTAATAATATTGATAATAATTTTGATGAATTAGATGTGAATGACATAAGTAAAGGTATAGAGAAATCTGTTAAACTTAACATAGAAGAGGAATCATGGACATTAAAGGAGGCCATGACTAGCAGATCGTTTTGGTTAATGCTTTTTTGTCAGGCTATACCGAGTATGATTGGGACTGGACTTATTTTTCACCTTGTATCTATTTTAGGTGTGAGGGGTTTGTCACAAACAACAACTTCTTTTGTTCTCAGTATAATGGCTATTGTAGCTTTTCCAGTTACTTTTTTGGCTGGTTATATTCTTGATCGGATTAAGGTTCATTATGTAATGGCCTTTGCCTTTATGTTGGAGTTTTTAACCATTATATTAGTACTTAATACATCTAGTTCATATATAGCTATAGTATATGGAGTTATTAGTGGAGTTATGAATGGTTTTTTTATAGTTAGTGGTGGAGTACTTTGGCCAAATTATTTTGGTAGGGAACATTTAGGCAGTATCAGAGGAACTGTTATGACTGCCCTGGTAATCGGTTCTGCTTTTGGACCACTACCCTTTGGTTTTGCTTATGACTATTTTGGTGGATATAATGAAATTTTATTAATAATGATGATCTTTCCTATATTAGGGGTTATAGCTTCATTAGCTTCACCTGCACCTGAAAAACCGTCTATTTCATAGTTCTTATTAATAACAATAATTATAGTATCCACAAACCATCCACAGTTTGTGGATTATTCAATTCATGGTATAATAAAGAAGGAGAATATTCAAAGGGTTTTGTCTAAAGATCTATGAAAAGAAAGAGGAAAGGGGAATATATGAAAAAAGAGATTGCAATTGATGAAATGATAAAAGATAAGTCTAGTGAGGAAGATAATATTTTTACACATAGAATCTTTGTCCCACTATTGGCTTTGTTTGCTTGTTTTCTCTGGGGAAGTGCATTCCCTTCATTAAAAATAAGTTATCAGGAATTAATGATATCAGGTAATGATATATTTACAAAAATGCTTTTTGCCGGCTACCGTTTCTTATTAGCATCTTTATTTTTATTTGTCTGGAGGCTTTTTAGTAAAGGTAATAAATCAATTAAAGTTGATAAGGCAAACTTGCCTTTTCTGATAGTATTGGGTTTAATGCAGACAACTTTACAGTACTTTTTCTTTTATAATGGACTTGCCAATACTACTGGTGTTAAGGGTTCTGTTTTAGTTACTCTAGGAATATTTTTTACAGTAATTATATCCCACTTTATTTATAATAATGACAAAATAGACAGAAGGAAGGTATTAGGATTAGCTGCCGGTTTCCTGGGGGTTATTATTGTTAATCTTAGTAAAGGAAGTTTTAACTTTAGCTTTAAGCTTACTGGTGAGGGTTTTATAATTATGTCTGCTGTTACTTCAACAATAGCAGCCGTTATGGTTAAAAATAGTAAGCATCAGCTTGAACCGATCCTACTTACAGCTTACCAAATGTTAATTGGGTCCTTATTCTTAATAGCTATCTCTACGTTAGGAGTACATCCTTTTAGTTTAGATTTTAATTTAAAATCTACTTTATTGATTTTTTATCTAGCTTTTGTATCTGCAGCAGGTTTCGGGCTATGGTATAGCTTAATTAAATATAATAAGCTGGGCTATATTAGTATTTATAAATTTATGGTTCCTATCAGTGGGGCATTATTATCTGCTCTATTATTACCTGAAGAGGGGATATATTTTAATACTATTATTGCACTAATATTAGTTTCCTTTGGTATTATAATGATAAATGTTGGTCGTGAGAATAATAGTCGTGTAAAGTCTGATACATAGTAGACGTAAAAGAACAAAAAAATAAATAGGGGGGTTATGAAAATATGAAAGCAGTTTTATTTAAAGGAAAAGGTAGATTAGAGATTGAAGATGTAGCTATACCTAAAGTAGATAAGGAAGAGGTATTAGTAGAGGTTAAAGCTACAGGTATCTGTGGAACTGATAGACACATATATAATGGAGAAGCGCCTGCAAAACCACCGATGATTCCTGGACATGAAATTGCCGGGGTTGTTGTTGATCTCGGTGAAAGAGTAAGCAATTTAAAAAGAGGTGATAGGATAGCTGTAGATCCCAATATCTTTTGTAATAATTGTTTCTATTGTAAAAGGGGTGAAATCCATTTATGTGAAAATCTAGAGGCGGTCGGTGTCACTAGAGATGGAGGATTTGCTCAGTATGTGCTAATACCAGCTGCTAATGTTTATAGATTACCGGATTCCATTAGCTATACGGCAGGTGCCATGGTTGAACCACTTTCCTGCTGTTTACATGGTATAGATATTGCAGACATTAAAACAGGGGATTTAGTTGTTGTCCTGGGAGGAGGGGCTATAGGTTTAATATTAGCTCAACTAGCATTATTATCAGGTGCTAGGGAAGTTATTATTAGTGAACCCGACTCCAGTAAGCGAGAAAAGGCTAAAAGCTTGGGATTAGAGAATGTGGTTGTCCCTGATATGATAAAAGAAGTAGTGACTAATCTATCAAAATATGGTGCTGATGTTGTAATTGAAGCAGTAGGAAGGGCAGAGACAGTTGCTCAGTCCTTTGAATTAGTACGAAGAGGAGGAACTATAGTACTTTTTGGAGTATCTCCTGAAGATATGAAGTTACCCATATCTCCCTTTGATATCTACCAAAAAGAACTAACAGTGAAAGGGTCTTATATAAATCCTTTTGTTACTGATCGGGCTATAGATATCCTTGCCTCAGGGAAGTTAGAGGTAGAAGGCTTAGTTACAAAAAAGTATTCACTTGGAAATTTGCCGGATTATTTTAGTAAAGGTAAGGGTTCTCAGGATATAAAATCTCTTTTAGTTTTTGAATAGAAAAATATTTAGATAGAGAGGTGTTAGAATATGAAATGGGAAGAACTGACTTCCAGTGATTTTAAAGAAGCTGTAAAGGAAACGGGCGTTTGCTTAATTGCCCTAGGAGTTATTGAAAAGCATGGTGAGCACTTACCCCTAGGGACAGATGTACTAAATGGATATAAGCTTGCCTGTAAGGCAGCGGAGATTGAAGATGCAGTAGTATTTCCGCCTTTTTATTTTGGCCAGATATATGAAGCTCGCTGCTTTCCTGGTACTGTGTCTATTGAACCTTCTTTATTATTAAAAATTATTCAGGGAGTTCTAGATGAAATTGGTCGTAATGGTTTTAAGAAGATAATAATAGTTAATGCCCATGGGGGAAATAATTATTTAATTAATTTTCTGGCTCAGGCTAGTCTCTGGGAAGAGAAGCCGTATTTTCTTTATGTACCAGAGAAAAGACTTACTCCGGAAAGAGCAGAAAAAAAAGAAGAAATTTTAGAAACAGAAGAACTAGGCCATGCCTGTGAATGGGAAACAAGTATTTCTCTGGCCAACCATGCTGAATTGGTGAAAATGGACAGGGTTCCTGCATCACCCTTTAGGGCTAAAGAAAGAATGAAAACCCTGCCACCTACATTTACCGGTGTTTCCTGGTACAGTGATTACCCAGAACACTATGTGGGAGATGCCAGTGTAGCGACTGTTGAAAAAGGGGAAGAAATTTTAAAATTACAGGTTGACACCCTGGCTGAATATATTGCTGCTGTTAAAAAAGATGAAGTGGTACCAGCTTTAACCCGGGAATTTTATGAAAGAGTATCACAGGTTACAGAATAATTAAAGGAGATAGAGCATGATAAACCCCTGAAGTAATAAACATTCTTCAGGGGTATTATAGAACACTCAGTCTTGTTTATGATCTGAAAGTATTCTTTATTTATTAGACAGTAACCTTTTCTTTTGCTAACCTGGGAAAGAGGATATTGTTCTCCAGGTGAATGTGTTGGAAAAGGTCGGATTCTAGTTCTTCTAATAGTTGATAGGCTAACTGATAAGTGTTGCAGCCATCAGCAGGTACTTCATATTCTTTAGTGACTGTTCTTAATTCTTTTAGTACATCACCTGCACCTTCATGCTCTTCTTCCAATTCATCAATAACTGAGAATGCCTTATCTAGTTTTTCTGTTGATGGATTTTCTTCATATTCCTTGATAATAGGGAAGAGTACTTCTTCTTCCTTAATTAGGTGCTGTTCTAGTTCCATTTTCAAACCATGAAAGAGTTTGTGTACTTTCGATAATTCTTGATGGTTTTGACCATGTACTCGTAGTATAGTAGTAGTTAGTTCACCTATTCTAGGTAAATTATCCTGTAGAAAGGCATGGTGTTTATTGACTATATAATCTATAAGTTTAGAAAACGAGCTATTCTGCCAATCAATATCTTTTATTTCAGTCATCTCTTTGCTGGATTGGTATTTTTTATTTAGATCCTTTAAAACACGTTCTTCATTTAGGTTTCCTTCTTTAATTGCTAATGCTAATTGGCGATCTCCCCCACAACAAAAATCAATCTTATATTCCTTGAAAAGGTCTGCAGCTCCAGGAAACCTGCTTACAATATCACCAATTTTATCTTTACTTGTAAAAGTATTCTCCATAATTATCACTCCTAATTTTCTAATATGATTTTCCGAAAAGTCTCAGTATCTACTCCAGGAATTATATACTTTTTAATATGCACTTAAAGATATTAATCTGTTGGCTCCAACAATGTGTTTAGCTTATTAATAAATCCCCAATAATACGAGCTGAAGCCTGAACTATACTCTTAATCTCTTCTTTAGGTTGAAATTTTACTCTGATGGGGAATTTATAGTTATCCATACCTGTTGTTTTTATAATATATGAACTGTCTATTACTTGCATATTTGTTTTATTCAGATAATCCTGTATAACTTCGACAGCTTCACCACTCCAGCCATATGAGCCGAAGGCAATGGCTAATTTGTCTTTTAGATCCATATCTGTTAGTTTTTTTAAGACACTCTCTAGATTACCAACTATATCAGCATAGCGGGTTGAGCTGCCGAAAAAGATGGCATCAGCTTCTTTTATTTTATGCTTAATATCTTCCATATTTACCTTGTGTGAGGCATTGATAGATTCTACATTGATATTCTTTTCTTCTAAACCAACTGTTAAATTATGGGCCAGCTTTTTGGTATTTCCACTCATTGATGAATATAAAATCAAGGCCTTTTTTTCTTTATTCGAGGGCTTACTCATCTGATCATAAATCTCTATATATTCCTGGACGTTTTCTCTTAAAATATAGCCGTGAGATGGTGCTATCATTTGAATATCAAGGGCTTTGATTTTCTTTATCATATTTTGCACATAAGGTCTATGTGGATGCATGATTAATTCATAATAAACTTGGAAATCTGGATTTATGTCTTCATTGACCAGATCATTAAATAAGTCGGCAGTTGCCACATGACTACTGAATATATCACAGCTATATAGTATTTTGTCTTCAACAACATAAGTTATCATGGTTTCCTCTGTATGAAGATATGGTGTTTCAAAAAAGCGTAGTGTTTTTCCACCAATATCTAAGCTGTCACCATCTTTAATTATCAGAAACTCTCTATCGTGTAGACGATACATAATCTTTAATTCATTAACTGCCTTCTCTGTTGTTACGATAATAGCATCTTTAGCCTGATTAGCTAGAGCAGGTAATCCACCAGAATGGTCTGGCTCAACATGATTAATTACTATATAGCTAATATCCTCCAGGTTGATAAGATTTTTAAGATTATCAATATATTCCTTGCCAAAACTAATATCTACAGTATCTATAATTGTTGGTTTTTTGGTATCCAGGAAATAGCTATTATAAGTGGTTCCTTTTTCCAGGGTCAATCTATGAAATGGTACCTTCCTATTGTCAATGTAACCAACCCAATAAGTGTTCTTTGTTAATTCCACTTTCTGTTCTATACTTTTAATTGTTTGTTTATTCATCACTAATTCCCCCTATCTTCTATCTTCTATCTCCTGGCGGCTTGTTAACCACCTGTTAAATACATTATAAGGGGAATAAGATAATAAAACTGTGATTGGAATCAAATTTAGAAATTATTTTGCCAATTTATTCTGCTTGTCAATAATAGAAGAAGGTAATTTGATATAATTAGTGAAATATTATTTTTAAGAAGTACAATAGAAGAAAGTTCATGATGTTCAAATAATATTAAAAACCATATTAATAAGTAATTTTGAAACAAAGAATATGGATAGAGGGGGTATTATGTGAGTCTAGAAAACTGATATGATGGTGGTAGAGGTAAACATAATGCAGTGAAGTTAAAGTCTCTTAGAGATAATTTATAATCTTTAAAAAATATACTATTTAAGGGAATTGTTAATTAAGATAAAGATAGAGAGTATATTAATCAATATACTCCCTCAATTTAACTTCATTTAAGATGATCATCTTTTTATTACCTTCTAGCTTAATGATTCCTTTTTCTTGAAAGCCAGAGAGTTTTCTACTTATTGTTTCTCTTGTAACTCCAGTATAGTTAGACATTTCCTCCCTAGTAAGGGGAAGGTCTATTTCTATTCCTATATTTGTCTTTATTCCATATTGCCGCATTAATTGTAGCAATAAATGTGATATTCTTACTTCGACATCATTTGTTGCTAGGTTGCGGGCCAGGGTTTCTAACCAGGAGATCTTTTCAGCCATTACTTCGAGAATTTTTAACCCAAT
>JBDNGI010000255.1:0-2640 GCA_041689345.1 Halanaerobiales bacterium | reverse complement strand
ACGGTAAAAAGGTAGTTTGTATGGTATTTTGAAATGGTTTAAATAAGAATATAGTTAAAAAGCCTGCTAATATACTCTGGAGAATTCTTGCAAATATATATGGTTTTAATTTTATATCGGTCCCATTTACCATTGTGGCAACCTGGGCGTGTACTGACATACCACTCCAAGCTATTATTGCATTTGCAATGATTACCTGATGCAAAAGAGGTGCTTGGGCTTGACTGGCTAAATTAGCACCATTAGTTATTTCAAAAAAACCACTAATAAGAGGAAGAACCATTGTTTCTGCTAAACCCAGCGGTTTTAAGACTAACATTAGTAGTCCGCTTATTGTTGATATTAGCCCTGTAACAATAAACATTTTTGTTATTACGGAAAATAGAATTATAAAACCACCTACCATAAGTAAAGTATTTATTGATTCTTTAATAGAGTCCCCTATTAATTCTCCAGTACTACGACCGTCTTTTTTACGTGCTTCAATTAACTCATCTACTGCATAGGAAAGAATATTTTTTCTTCTTCTAGTCTTATTTACGATTATACTTTCTTTTTCTCCACTACCTTTATAAAAACGTAATACAAATCCTACTAATAAACTGGAGATGTAGTGAGCTGCAGCAAATATGATACCTAAATCAGCTCGATGAAACATACCGACGGCGACTGCCCCAATCATAAATACCGGGTCAGCTGTGTTAGTAAATGAGACTAATCTTTCTGCCTCTGTTTTACTACATAGTTTTTTTCTTCTCAAATTACCAGTAATTTTGGCCCCTATAGGATATCCTGAAGCTAAGCCCATGGCCATAGCAAATGCACCAACACCAGGGACCTTAAATACAGGACGCATTAATGGTTCAAGTAATGCACCCATGAAATGTACAACCCCGAGTCCCATTAGTATTTCTGCAATAATGAAAAATGGTAGTAAAGAAGGAAATACAACCTCCCACCATACTTTCAATCCATCCAGGGCTGCATAAAAGGCCTGTTCTGAAAATATTATAATAAATACTGTTATAGTTACAGCTATTGCAGCAGCTATAATATATTTTTTATCTTGTCTATTATACATATACTTTCCTCCTATTATTTTTTCTTTTTTTTTATTTCAACAGCGTTACTAGACTCCCACTTCTACAAGTGGGGGTAAGTTCCGCCAAGTTTCGAAAAAGTACAATACAACCTAAAACTGTTCTTGTACGATTTGTTTAAATACGTAGTGCCTGTAGTGCAAGTTGATTCGCTAGTACTGCAATCTTAATGTCAAAATTGGTAGTGCTCTGGAGTAGCCTCAACCATGCGTTTTAAATAAAAGAGGGCAATGTGACTAAGATTCAAGTGGAGTAAAAATTCTATCTGAATTAAGTCTTCTTTATATATTATTGATTTATTACGAGGAATATAACTTAATGTTGTTATTAATTTAATGAAATGGTATCTTTATTTCAAGAGTTGTAAAATAGATTTAATAGTTGTTCTGAATATGCTAAAGCTATACTTGAAAAAAATGTAGAATTGAAAATTGTTTTCTTATTCTTTATAATAAGGTAATGGTAAATATAAGAATAATAATACTAAGGGCTTTAGTGCATTTACTTTGAGAAGGACAGTTAAGACAGGAATCCGTCTTATAAACTGTAGTTTTAGTTCCTTTACGTGAGTTTTTACCAGGCTTTAATATCTTATCTTCTGGACAGATATATTGATCATTTTCTGTATCATAGATAAATTTATCTTTGGCATAAGAACTGTTAGCTACTGGGAATGAAACAAAAAACTCTATATTATTAACTGTGTAAATACCGTCAGTGTTGGAGGAATTTCAAGCTCTATAGTTCACCCTAGAGAAGTATTTATGCCAGCAATACTCTCTAACTCTGTGGCTATTTTACTTACTCATAATCATCCATCAGGGATACCTACTCCTAGCAAGGATGATATTAACATTACCAAGAAATTGATGGATTCAGGAAAGATATTAGGAATTGATGTATTAGACCATGTTATTGTAGGAGATGATACTTTTGTTAGTATGAAAAGTGAAAGCTATATTTAGCAGTAGAATTAGTTGTAACAGATAACTAATATCTGGGTGAACTCGGGTTTGAAAAATAAAAAATAATGTAATATAATTGAAGAAAGCACAGGAGATAATCAGCAGCTCAATTTCGATAGAAATCACCGGAGGTCGTTGGTATTTCAACGACCAGAGGTAATCGGCTAGAGCACCTGACTCTTAATCAGGGGGTTCAGGGTTCGAGTCCCTGATGGTCTACCATTTTTATTTGTTGATATGACAGGGATTATAAGTGTTTTGGAAATAACTAAAAAGCTTATAAATTATGCAAAATAGTGATTTTGACAGCAATTTAACAGCAACGCATTATTATTTAATTAAAATATGAGTTAGTTATATTTTTTTGCTTCAAAAGCGAACAAATGTATGATAAAATAATATACATCTCAGAAGAGGGGAAAACAATAGTTAAATAATGTAGCAGTTTTTGAATATGCATAGTTAGCTTTTTTATGTTATAATCGTTAATAGGCGAATTTTGAATATTTAAATGAAAGAGATTTAGATTTTAAGGATGTTAGTATTGATGATTTATCTTTGTTTGTTAATTACTT
>JBDNGI010000254.1:0-3292 GCA_041689345.1 Halanaerobiales bacterium | reverse complement strand
TTCTTGATTGATGAAGAAACTGGGAATTAACACTTTTCTGTGAGTGAGGTCATATCTGTAAATGCGGTCATTCAAATGAACCCTTAATTATTTTTTCTTTTTCTTCTCTTCTTAGTTCTTTTATCTCATATTCCCTTTTCATAGCCTTACTCTTACTTTTATATTCCTCAAGATGAAGCAAAGTAACTGGTGTCCTACCTCTTGTATATTTAGCACCTTTTCCCTGATTATGCTGTTCAATTCGCCTTTCTACATCTGTAGTATAGCCAGTATACAAGGTCCCATCTGAACACTCCACAATATATGTATAATGCTTTTTACTCTTCATATTTTATATTTTCACCATTTCACTTTTTATTACATTTAAAAATTCGGTTCTTCTCCATTTTAGTTGGTGTAAAAAGTCCGATTAATATCTAGGTAAATTACCAACGGTATGGAGATGATCCAAAAACTCTTTCCAACAAACTATATATCTTACCGATGACTAGCCTAATTCAGCATCATATCTTACTAGATCAAGTAAATGTTGTTTTTCCTCTTTTATCAATTTTTTGAGGACTACTGCAGTTTGATCATCATTATGTTCAAGCATTTCATTATAAAAAAGAATTGAATCCTTTTCAGCATATATTGCTATCTGTATAGCATCTATGATGTCTGTAACTTCTACACCCTCTTCAGCAGGGAATATTGTAAATTCAACTATCGCCTCTAAATATGCACTAACCTCAGGATCATATACATATTCTAATTCTTTCTTAGTATGTTCTTCTATGACTATGCGTAGTTCTTCAAAACGATTATAATGATCTAACTCATCATCCGCTAATTTTGTAAACAACTCTTTTAGTCCCTTATCTTGGGCTTTTTCAGATTGATTTTTGTAAAAATCATGTCCCCTTTTTTCAATATCTTTAGCCATTTCAATAACTTCAAGAACATTAAACTTATTATCCATAATATCCCCTCTTTTATATAATTTATATTGTTATATACAAAAAACTCGATTTATAAAAACTATCTAAAAGTAACTCGTAAATACTCCTCTATATCAGAAGCTAAACTCATCTGCATAACCTTATTTAAATGGTGGTCAAGGTTTGTTCTATCAAGTTTTCTAATTAATTTCTTTGTTTCCAAGATATATCCACTACTCATACTAAGCTCAGTAATTCCCATGGCAACAAATATTGGTAGTAATAATTTATTAGCTGCCGCTTCCCCACAGATACTTACCCAAATCCCCTCACGATTGGCCGCTGTAGTAACCCTTTGGATTAGTCTTAATACTGCTGGATGGAAAGCTGTATATAGATTAGCAATCTTACTATTAGTCCTATCAACAGCCAGCGTATATTGAATAAGATCATTTGTTCCTATACTAAAAAAATCCACTTCTTTTGCAAAAATGTCAGCCATAACTGCAGTTGATGGAATTTCTATCATCATCCCTATTTCAATATCCTGATTATAATCTAGATTTTCTTTTTCCAGTTCATTTTTCACCTCAATAATTATTCCTTTAGCTTCCCTAATCTCTTCTATTGAAGAAACAAAAGGAAGTAATATCTTAATATCACCAAAATTACTTGCTCTTAATAGGGCTTTTATCTGTATTTTAAAAATATCACGCCTTTCTAGTGATATACGAATACCACGCCAGCCAAGAAATGGATTTATTTCATGTGGGACATTAAAATATGTTAAATCTTTATCCCCACCGATATCAAGAACCCTGATAACAACGGATTTGCCATACATACTATCTACTACACTTTTGTACATTCTAAACTGTCTTTCTTCATCCAGTAAATCTTCTTCCTTCATAAAGAGAAACTCAGTACGCAATAATCCAACACCATCACCATTAACCTGTTGAACTGATTTAATCTCATCAAGTGTGTTGATATTGGCGGCTAGCTCGATCTTATATCCATCTCTCGTAACTGTTTTCTCATCCCGTAATCCTAATAGTTCTTCTTCTTTCTTAATATATATCTCTATTTTCCTTTTATATCTTTCCAATAGACCCTTATTAGGGTCTAAAAATACCTCACCTGATATTGCATCAAGAATAATAGTATCACCATGTTTTACTTTATCAAGGATATTATTATCAATATTTATGACTGCAGAAATCATTAAACTTTTAGCAATA
Source organism: Halanaerobiales bacterium (assembly GCA_041689345.1). Lineage (GTDB taxonomy): Bacteria > Bacillota > Halanaerobiia > Halanaerobiales > DTU029 > JBDNGI01. The sequence continues at coordinate 1,131 of JBDNGI010000254.1, read as the reverse complement.
ATGGTAGTGTGTGCCGTCAATCCACCCTGTGTAAGCACAAAACCACTTAAACGCTCTTTATCAAGCAAAGCCGTCTCTGATGGAGTTAAATCCTCAGCTACAACTATAGCATTCTGAGGTAAATCATGTAATGTGTTCATCTGCCCAGTTAGTGCCCTCAATATATGATTAGCTACATCCTGAATATCCTTTAATCTTTCTTTAAAATAATCATTATTAAGATTGATAAACTTTTTCTCCAGGTCATCAACTGCCTTCTGAATTGCTGCTTCAACATTAATGCATTCTACTTTTATCAAATCTTTAATAGTTTCATCAAGTACTGGATCATTTAACATATGGATGTGTGCATCGAAAATCTGTGATTCCTTTGTACCTAGATCCTTATTAGCTTTTTCTTTTATCTCTCTCAGAGATTTATTAGCCTTTATTTTAGCTTCACTAAATTTATTTATCTCATCAGATATTTGATCCTTGTTTATATTATATGTCTCAATCAATGTTTTACTTTTGGAATATTTAAATGCTGTACCTATTACTATACCTTTGGAAACAGGAATCCCTTTAAAACTTTTCATTTAAGGTGCTCACCTTCCACAATTTCTAACCTATCTTTAATTTCAGCTATATTCTCTTGATTAATATCCTTTCCACTTACATATAAAGTGGCTATGGAAGTAACAAATTTAGCCATCTGAAGAAAACCATAACCCTCATCAATAGCAATTGCTAGTCCAGCTACCATAGAATCCCCAGCACCAACTGTCGTATAAGGTACTTTAATTTCAGGTGGTACTATCTGATAACCTTTTTCTTTATTTGCAAAAAATGCTCCCTGTTCCCCTGCAGAAACAATTATATTTTTAATTCCTTTATTTAATATAGTATGTATAGCCTGATATACATCAGACGTAGAAGTAAGTTTCTTGTCCACAAGATTACTTAATTCAAACAGGTTTGGCTTAATTAGATATGGATTACTTTCAATCCCCAATCTCAGCGGAGTCCCTGAGGTATCTAATATGGTTTTTACATCATACTTTTTTGCCATTAATATCAATTCCTGATATATATCTGATGAAATTCCTTTTGGTACACTACCTGATAGTATCAAAAATTTCGCCTTTTTTA
>JBDNGI010000253.1:0-7418 GCA_041689345.1 Halanaerobiales bacterium | reverse complement strand
TTTTTTGTTGCTATTAGTTATATTTTTAGTTCGTTAATTTGTAAAGCAATATTGAATTGCAGTACAAATATCGCCATTCATCCAGAGGGCAAGCCCATCTAGTTTTCTGCCGATAAAATCTATAACTGGTCCTATAATATCAAATACACCCATCCCTAAGCCTCCTAATTACTCCTTTTTAAAACTTTATTATTACGCTCTTCAATCTATTATACCAAACTTACGAATGTCTAACAAATAGGTAAGATCACTTTAATGAAATCTCTACAATTTCATTTATAAGTTGATCATGAATCTAAAAAAAGCCGCTAATTAAGATACTATAATATTCATTAAAAAAAGGTATAATCCAAAAAATTATGTCGGATTATACCTACTATACTAAGAATGAGCTGGTTGATAATTCTTAGTCAAACCTTCAATATTGTCACCTAATAATTCTATTTTATTTAAATCAATAGTTCCTAACTTTCTTTCCAATGCAAACTGGAATTTTTTAATGTCATATGGATCAAAACCCATAATTCTAGTAGCAATTGAATCTGTTGCTAAAACATTATATCCTGCAACTAAGGCATTAGTACAAATTGCTTCTCCACTCCATGGGCCTTGCCCCTGCATACCTATTGTCCCATCAATAACAGTAAAGGCAATGGGTAAAATCAAGTTTAAATCTACAATAACTTTACATAATCTTTCATTAGGCAATTTTTCGCCATCTATTTTTCCTGTTCGCTGAACATATTCTTTAAATTTCTCTTTAGGCTTAATCTCATTAGGTGCCTGATCTAAACTGATCTCTTTATGAAAGACCTGGCGAGCTGCACCAATAAATGGATTTACTGGTGGAGCACCAATCAGGTTTTTCATCCCCAAAGTAACCTGGGCTTCGGAGTGTGTTTTCATTTTAGCTGCCGAAATAAGTACATCAAACTTTCGGAAGTTTTCTGAAAAAATATAGCTTTTATGTTGGAGCCCAGCTGCAAATGGAACATCTACTCTTATGTATGGCGGCTCATTTAAATCAATTAATTTTGCTCCTGTTTTTTCTATAATAGGCCTATAACCTAAATCATGAAATACAGGTAAAGTTCCTTCTTTTTGACTAGTGGCATCACCTACATATACTTCCTCAGCTCCAGCTTTAAAACATTCTTCAATCAATGCAAATACAACTTGTGAATCAACAACAGCACCTTCTGGTACGGTTCTAGGATGAGAAGCATTAGCTTTAATTAATACTGTATCACCAGATTGCACAACTTTCTCTACTCCACCAACTTCTTGAATTAGGCGATGTGTTTGATCTTTAATACTCATTTCATGATTTCTCTTATGTACAATAACCATTTTTTCATCATAACGTTTTTTCAAATTAAGACTCAACGGAGGAATTTTTTCACCAAAATCTTCTAAAGTCATCAAAACCACCCTTCTATTTCATTTCTAGAATAGTTTGTGATTAAATAAGAAAATTATTCTAAGCTAAAGCTTATACCGGTAAACAACAGTTCTTTTAGGCCAGGCATTAAAAATATACTAGTATCTTATTTAATAGAATTAATCAATCTTTCTACACTTTTTACACTTATCTCTCCCTCCATTGGGCCTAGTTTCATTGAATTTAAAGCACCAACCGCTGAAGCAATTTGTGCAGATTGTTTTAAACTTTTATTTTCCAAAAGGCTGCACAAAAATGCAGCATCAAAGCTATCCCCTGAACCAGTTGGATCAACTGCCTCAACCTTATATGCAGGACAGTCAAAATTCTCTTCTCTTGTATAAATAGTAGATCCATTGGAGCCTTTTTTAAGAGCTATTATTTCCAATTTCGGATATTCAAAAAGCTTATTTATACCACTTTCAATCTCCTCTTCTCCGGTTATCAACTTAAGTTCTTCTATTCCCGGCATTATAACAGAACAATTTTTAAGAATAACTGCAAAAACCTGAGCAGGTATTTGTTCTTTCAACAACTCCACACGAATATTAGGATCAAATGATATTTTTGCTCCTTTCTGCATAAATAAAAGTGCTGTCTTAATTATCTGTTCCTTATATTTTTCATCAATTATTAAAGAGCTTCCCATGATATGAAAGAACTTGGGTGATTTAATATCTTCTATATTAAAATCTTTACTTTTTACTGCCGGAGTATCTTGTAAATGAAAAATAAACTTTCTTGAACCATCTTTAAAATAGGTTACAAATGCTACTGCAGTTGATTTGTTTTGGTCTTCAACAATATACTTTGTACTTACACCATCTTTTCTAAGTCTATCTAAAATGTTTTTCCCAAAATCATCTTTTCCTACTCCCCCAAATATTGCCGAAGTATGTCCAAGTCTGGCAACAGTATCAATAAATATCGTCGGTGCTCCACTGGGAAAAGGTCCTGTAAAAGATCCAGGCAAATACAATTCCATCCCTGCTCGCGGCCTCATTATTTCTACTAGCATCTCTCCCATTGTCCATATTTCACACATATCTTATCCCCTCCTGTTTTAGTTTTATACTACTTTAAATTTATAATAAACACCATCACGCCTGGATAGCAAAAAAACTTTTATTTAAATTTAAACTATTTTTTTAGAATTTAACTTTCTTTAAAAATATAATATGATAAAATAGTAGTTAGAAAATACTATATAAAAATTTTGGAGGTCATACAAATGGTCAATATACGTACAGCCAAAAAAAACGAAATAAATCAAATTATTAAATTAACAAATGAGGTATTTAGAGAGCCAAATAAAATGCCCCCATCAATGGGTAAACAATTCCCCCTCTTGTTTAATAAAGAAAATGCTCACAACCTATTTATAGCTGAAGACAATGGTAAAATCATCTCCCATAATGGGCTTAAATTAACTAAGATATTAATAAATGGACACCCAATTAGCTATGCCAGCATGGGGGCCGTCTGTACTCACTCTGCTTATCGTGGACAGGGAATTGCTACTAAGTTATTAAATGATATATTTGCATATCTCAAGGAGAAAGAAATCAGTATATTAACTATCTCAGGTGGCAGAGGGTTATATACAAAAAATGGAGCTGACTTTACCTCTGGGAAAACAGATTATATAATAAATAAAAATAGTGTCTTAAAAAGTACTTTTAATTCTTCACAATATAATGTTAAATATACAGAGAATAAGATACCAGGAAATGTCGATAAAATGGCTGAATTATATCAAAAGGAACCGGTCCGTTATCAAAGGAGTCATTTTGAATTTCCTCAATTACTAACAGCTATGCCTTCAGTCCATGATGTACCATTTTCTCCTCATTATTTCTGTATTTCTATTGTAACTGCTGATGATAATCTTTTAGCCTACCTTATTGGTTATTACCAGGAAAAAAATAAAATAGCAATTACTGAATATGCGGGCGAAAGATTAGCTGTTATTCCCGGGCTTAAATATTTATTTTCCCAAAAAAATGTTTCACAAATAAAAATAAGTGTACCTAGCCATGATAAAAATTTAATTACTTATCTAAATAAAAGCATACCTGAGTACAGTGAAAGTTATTATGAGCCTACATATATTATAACAAATATTAAAAGCCTGATTAAGGAAGTTACACCAATAATTAAAGAACGGTCACCACAGAAAAATCTAAATATAGAAAAAGATAGTCCAATAGATATTTCTAATAAAAAGGAATTGCTTCATTTTCTATTTGATAATTTTCTAAGGAAAGATTATGGAGATAGATGGAAAGAAATTTTACCTCTACCACTACCCTGCCCACAGGGTTTGAATTATGTATAAAGAGAAGGCAGGCGATAAGAAACAAATTTACAGTATAAAGATTTGTTATAGTCAAAACTTAACTATCTATGTTAAATTACTAAATACCTCTTTTCCACCTACATAAGTTGCTAAAACCTTAATATCTTTTAATTTATTTGGGTCAACTTTAATAGGGTTTTGGTCGACTATAATGAAATCGGCAAGTTTACCCTGTTCTATGCTTCCTTTAATTTTTTCTTTAAAACTATTGTAAGCAGAGCCATATGTAAAAATCTTAATTGCTTCTTCAACAGATAATTTTTCATCCTTCAGCCAACCATTAGAAGGAAAATCTTGTAAATCTTTACGAGTTACAGCTGCATATATACCAGCAAAAGGATTATAGCTTTCTACTGGGGCATCAGAGCTGCCAGCTAGCCTGATTCCTTGATTTAGCATTGTCTTCCAGGCATATGCCCCTTTAAGTCTTTCTCTACCTAATCTGGCTTCAGCTATATGTAAATCACTATTTAGAAAAATCGGTTGAACATCAACTGCAATCCCCCATTTTGCTAAGCTTTTTAATAACTGATTATTGGTAATTTGACAATGAATAATCCTTGGTCTCAAATTAGCTGCAGCTGTTTTAATATTAATCCCTTTTTGCTCTGCCTCTAAATGAATTAATTCAGCATATATTTCAATAATCTTACTAATGGTTTTATCTCCAATACCATGAATAGCTAATTGGAATCCCTGCTGATATGCTAACATTACATATTCTCTTAATTCAATTTCATCGTACAACATTAAACCACAATTTTGAACTTGATCACTATAAGGTTCAAATAAAGCAGCAGTCCTAGCCCCCATAGAACCATCTGCAAGAATCTTACAAGGACCAATCTCTAAAAAATCATCTCCATAACCAGTTGCCATCGGATACTCACTAATGAATTTTTTAAACTCCTTTAATTTTTCAAGTCTTAGCTGTAAATTAATCCTTAAGGGTAGCTCTCTAGCTTCTCTTAAACTATTATATACTGAATAGATTTTCTTGAAAGAATTTAAACTCCCGAAATCATCGGTTTGAATAGATGTAACTCCTGCTTTACTTAATAAATCTAATCCATTTTTAAGTATCCTTTGATAATCCTTAAGACCTGGTTCCGGTAAAAAGCTCTCCAAATAAGTCATTGCTTTTTCACGCAGAATACCTGTTGCCTGCCCATTAATATCTCGATCTATTTTACCACCAATAGGATCTGGGGTCTTATCAGAAATTTTAGCTATTTCAAGTGCTAAACTATTAGCTACACCTATATGACCACAAACCCTTTTTAAAAAAACTGGATTAGCTGGACATATTTTATCTAATAAATTACGATCAGGTAGATGGATTTCTTTAAATTTGTTTTGATTCCAACCTCTACCTATAATCCATTCCCCGGCTTTAACTTCTTTTTCTTCTATATACAACTCAATCTTTTTAACTAATTGATTTCTAGAATTAACTTCACTAAGATCCACCATTTCATTAATTTCTCCTAGACCTAATAAATGAAGATGACTATCATTAAATCCAGGTAAAACTGTCTTTCCATGCAAATCTATCTTTTGATAATCACCAGATAAATTAAATTCATGTGACTTCCCTACTGCAATAATCTTATCATGCTCTACTACCATAGCACTAGCTATCTGCTTGAATGAGTTCATGGTCATGATATTACCATTGAAAAAAATTTTAGATTAGACATATAAACACCTTACCTTTTTAATATTATATCACATGTCTTTTACCAGTTTAAAGGTTCCACTAGCCTTTTAACTACATAATTCCGTGGATTTTCTGGATAAATAGTACCAATATCTACTACACAAAATTAACAAATATTATCTTTAATCAATAAGGTTAAAAAAAATAAAATTTTATTGTATATTTTCTTAAAGTAATGGATAATATAATAACGTGAGGTCAACAGTGATTGAGCGCAGATTAGTTCAGGCCCATTATTGGGTTTGAACTAATCGGGCAAAGGTCTATGCAGGTTCGTGAGGATCTGCATCGGCCGGAGCTAAGATTACTACAGGTTGTGTAAGGATCTGTCTCCAGTCGTAAGACTGGGACAGGTTCGTCAACAGTCTGTAGTGGTCGAGCTAAGATCATAGTAGGTTCGGTAGATATTTGTATTGGTCGAGAGATCAATACAGGTGTCGAAAGTGATATAAATCATCGATTTTTAATTTATCAGGTTAAGAATTTATGAGAAATAACACTAGATAGGGTCTGCTATGATCGAGGCAAAGGTTACTGTAGGTTCGTAAACTAATTGTAGTAGCCGTAAGGTTACTATAGTTGGCCAAGAGTCTACTGTAGCCGGAGCCAAAATCATTGTTGGCCTCATCTTACCTGTTCAAGTTATTTAGTTCAGGAAAAACACTTTAATTTATAGAAAATTTGTTTTTTTCTAATCTAATTCTAATGTCTATTTAATTATATCTTAATAATGGTATTATATACTATAAGTAACCCGTTAAGGGATCACATAGATATGAACGACTCTTTTCATTTATTAATCTCCTCATTCATGGCCAACCATAATGGTTGGCTTTTTGCTTTATCCTTGTTTATTTTTCTTTGTCAGAACACAAGTAATTAATAACCATCTCCAGCATTCTTTTACACTCTGATAACCCAGAAACGGAGTTACTGTCAAACTCAAAATCAGAAAAATTCTCCTTCAGTTTATTGAAAATCGCCTGGCCTACACCGCCATTCTGACAGAAATTTACTGCATCATTACTTAGTTCATCTAGATTTTTCTGACTAGACAGCATCTCTCTTTCCATATCACTGTCCCCTTTATCATTGAATAAATCCCCTTCTTCTAGTTCGATTGCTGCCAGATTTATATCTACAGCCACAAAGATAGCTATTAATTCTTCAAATGTTAGTACAGCATCAATTAAATCATGCCCTTCCCTTGAGGCTTCACCTTTCTTCCCAAGACAGGGGCCTATAAAAATACAGTGGAAACTTTCATCAATATCCAATATAGTTCTGGCTGTTTCCAGCATAGGTGAATCTGTAGATGATATATATCCTCTTAGTTCGGGGAAATGAATTTCAATTAGCTTTTTAAAAGAAGGACATCAGGAATTAAACAAAATATCCTCTCCCCTCTTCCTTTCAATTAATTCTTTACTTTCTTTCTCAATTACCTTATCAGCACCAGCAGCAACCATAACTGCATCATAAAATCCCATCTTTTTTAAGGCGTATACTAACTTCTCCCATGTTACACCATTACCAAATTGACCGATATATGAGGGTGCTACTAAAGCAACTACCCTTTTATCTTCACCTTTTAAATAATTTACTACTTTAGCCACTTCGGACCTGAAAGATATGGCTACAAAAGGACAGGCTACTATACATGAGCCACACTCTACACAGATATTACTATCTATCTTGGCCGTTGCTTTATCACCAGGTACTATCGCTGAACCTGTACCTGATATAGTTGGAATAGCAACAAATTCTGCCTTATTACCCAACTCTGGAAACTTATATATTCTCTTTCTAATATCCATAAAAGTCATGGAAAGCTCTTTAAATTCCGCTTCAGGAAGCAGCTAGGCAATTTTAGCAGCATCCATAGGCGAACCCCCACC
>JBDNGI010000252.1:0-4204 GCA_041689345.1 Halanaerobiales bacterium | reverse complement strand
CTCTTAATCTAGTTGCTATATTCTTTGTGAGTACTTTATACCTATATTTTGTTACCCATATTATATGATACTTTATATCATAAACCGCATGACTTCCTTTTCTATATTCAACCATTACTATTCACCTCTTTTATGAATAGTATGGCAATATTTTAGATATTTAAAAGGCTAAAAGCTTATACCGCCTAAAGGCGGTGGTTTTAGACCACGCGCATTGAAAATAAAACGTTTAAAATCAACTACTAATAATCATCAAATCTCTATACCGGTAGGTCGTAACATAATATAGCAGACTCTACTTCCTGTCAAGAAAAAAATATAATTTTTATGTTTATGTCCCAGACTCACGATTCCTGGATACCAAAGTATCCTAATTGCTGTCTTTAACATTTGATTCATGTAAATCTATATTACAAGGTGGTGTGAATACCTTCCCAAAAAAGCCCTGACTAATAATAGCCAGGGCTTCAAGAACTATTTCAGGAATATAATAATTTCGAGATTTTTATTATATTATGTACCAGTCTATAACTCAGCTGTATCTTATAACCAGATGAAATATGACGCAAATAATACTCCAAGGGTATATACTAACCAATGAACGTCTTTACCTTTTCCAGTAGCTAATTTAATTAATGGATAAACAATAAATCCTAAAGCAATACCATCTGCAATAGAATAAGCGAAAGGCATAAAGATCATGGTTACAAAAGCTGGTAATATTTCTGTAAAATCATCCCAGTCAAGTTTAGTGATATTAGTTATCATCATTGTACCTACAATAATTAATGCAGGAGCTGTAGCCGCTGCTGGCACAATACCAACTAATGGTCTGAAGAATAGTGCTAAAAAGAATAACGCTGATACAACAACACCTGTTAAACCAGTACGACCACCTTCAGCAACACCAGAAGCAGACTCAACATATGTTGTGACAGTACTTGTACCAAAAAGTGCCCCACCTGTCGTACCAATAGCATCAGCCAATAATGCACCACTTGCCTTTGGTAATTCACCATCTTTATCAAGATAATCAGCTTGTTGAGCCACACCTACCAAAGTACCAGCAGTATCAAACATATCTACAAATAAGAAAGATAATAATACGCCAATTGTACCTAATTGAAAGGCCCCAGCTATATCTAGTTGAAATAAAACAGTTGTCCAGTCACCCATTTTAGGCATAGCCATAACACCATTAAACGCAGGTGTTACACCATTAAACCAACCCAAAATAGTTGCAGCCAATATACCCCAGAGTAATGCCCCTTTTACTTTTCTTGCATGAAGAATACCAGTTATAATAAGTCCTAATATTGCAATTAAGGCAGGACCACTTGTTATATTACCTAAACTAACTAAAGTAGCAGGATTATCTACAATAATACCGGAATTCTGTAAGCCTATAAAGGCAATAAATAAACCAATACCTGCACTAATACCAGTTTTTATAGCCATAGGTATTGAATTAACTATCATTTTTCTTATCGGTAACAAACTAAGAATAATAAAGATAACACCTTCAACAAAAACTAAACCTAAAGCAACCTGCCAAGTTACACCCATACCTATAACTACAGAATAGGCAAAAAACGCGTTTAATCCCATACCTGATGCTAAGGCAAAGGGATAATTTGTAAAAAATGCCATACACAATGTACCTAAAATAATACCAGCTATTGTAGCTATAAATACCCCTTCAAAAGGCATACCCGCATCACTAAGTATTGAAGGATTTACAAAAATAATATATGCCATTGTCATAAATGTTGTAAAACCAGCTATTACCTCTGTCTTTACATTTGTACCATTTTCCTTAAGTTTAAATAAGTTCTCTAACATTTAATCTTTCCTCCCCATAAGTTTTCTTAGAGATTTTCTCCCTAAATATAAAAAGCCCCAACAGGTAGATCCCAAATCCTAACGAAGGAACCTACCCGTCCAGGCTTTTATCCTCACGGTGTAATCCACTAATAAAAGTGAAATTTGCACCACTTGGCCCAGACTTACTACTTATGTAACGGAACCCTAGGTGCACTTCCCTCATAGTCAAATAGTTTACGGCTATTTGGTAGAAACTTGTGAACCCTATTATCACAAATATACGAGGCTATTTATATGTCACTCTTATTATACGAAATCATTATGAAATTGTCAACAAAAAACGACGATTTTTACTTAAGATTTAAACGACCATTTTTTCTTTAAATAACAAGTTCACCCGCAAACTCCACTTTTGTTAAATCAGCCCTTATATACATGCGTTCAATCCCGATAGGGATCTTATTTAATAATACCATTCTCGTACTCATCATTACACTGTCAATACCCTGAAAATACTTTCTTATAACTTCAGTAGGGCTTTCAATAGTAATAGTATTTTTCATAAATTGTAAATTATGGATTCCTTTTCTTCCTAATAAGTCATAAACTGATTCAAGATTTTCTAATCTATCTTTATTAATCTCCCTATCCATATAAGTAATTAGTTCATGAATACAGTAAGGTTTTTCATCTACAGATTGCACCTGGAATATTTTAATTAATTCATCCTTGTCATGAAAACGTTCTATATCTGGAAAAAGATTTTCATCAACCTTTTCAATCTCGATAATACCACTATCAAGATTATTAAAACTGTATTCCTCTCTCAAACTTACTTTTGCTTGTAACTCATTATGTTCATCATCTTTTAGTCTTTTTTCCATATTTCTAGCATACTTTTCCCTTAATTTCATCAAGGATATATTTGCTTCTGATAATATTGTCCTTACATACCTTGGTGTTGTTTGAACATACTCAGCAATGTCACTAATCTTTAAAAATGGGTCACTCTGTGCAAAGTTAATAATCTGTTCTTTCTTTGTTAATTCATCGATAGCCATAGCTAATCCCCCCTCAAATCATTGGATTTATTGTGTTATTACTATTATGGGCAAGAATTACAGATATTATACATCTTATTTAAGAAAACTTAGGTAAGATTGTTGAAGCAAGGGGTAAATAGTAAAATATATTAGGAATAGTAAAAGATACCTGCTTATAAACAGGTATCCTAATTATAAATTATTTATATCAAGGTTATTTTTAAAATCTCCCAAGGCCTGATCTATAGGTTATCCTTGTAGTACTTCTACAAATAGAAGTAAATAACGCCAAGTTTATTCTACGGCTCTTTTTCGTTTAATAGCAAAACCACCATTATGAGATAAAGAAAAACCCACTTGGCGTGTATCAAAATATACTAATACTAAGACTTTTACATCAGACTTATTGATAACTGTTTGCTTAATACGTAAAACAGGACATAAATCAGGAATCTCTAAAGACTGATTAACTAAACCTGTAGATAGATCTACAACAATATCCAAGTTGGATATATCAAAGTCTTTTTCATCCATTTTACTATTTAATAGTTCAACAAGTTCCTTAAATGAAAGGGAATTCTCTGAAATAGCATAGTATTCTTTATCTATAAATATAGTACATAAACCCCAGGGTTTATTTTTCACTATATATTTGTAAGAATTATATATAAAGCTATTTCGTACATCAGATGTAATATCGTTAATATCTAAAGGGTTATTGAGCATTAAATCATCAATTTTGATGACTTTTTCTTTACTCTGAAACGGAATCTTCATTAGATAGTTTAATATGAATCTATCATTAAAGTTATAGTTCTTATTCTCTATTTTTCTGGCATATTCTCTTCTTGATTTCATTAATGAAACTTTTGACTCAGATAATATTGTCCTAACATATCTTGAAGTTGTATCTGCCTTATTTGCCAGATCTTCTATTTTTAAGAAAGGATCACGATAGGCATTTTCCAGTATTATTTCTTTTTTTGTTTTAAAGTTAAAAGAACTCATAATTTTCAACCCCTAACAATTATATTGATGGGTTATGAATTATTCTTTTCTACTAAGTGACATGAAGCAAAATGACCGTCTCCATATTCTTTGAAAACAGGATCAACTTTACTGCATATATCCATTGCCTTAGGACAACGAGGATGAAATGAACAGCCAGATGGTGGATTAACAGGACTTGGCACATCACCTTCAAGAATTATACGGTCTGTTTTCCTTTCAGGTTTAGGTTCTGGTATTGCAGATAATAATGACTGGGTATATGGGTGTAATGGATTGTCATAAAGACTGTGCTTATCTGTTAATTCCACTATTTTACCTAAATACAT
>JBDNGI010000251.1:0-3015 GCA_041689345.1 Halanaerobiales bacterium | reverse complement strand
CACCTACTGTTTCTTGTATTTACAAGGCACACTAAGCAAAAAAAGGAGGATACCCTCCTTTTTTAACTGCCAATTACTTCTTCGATTTTATTACCTGTTCAATTTTATTTGCAGCTTCTTCCTGCATTTGTTTCGTTACATGGGAATAAGTATCTAGAGTTGTGCTGATTGAACTGTGTCCTAATATATCCTGAATAGGTTTAGCGGGCACTCCCGCTTCCAATGATAAAGTAGAAAATGTATGGCGCAGATCGTGAAAACGAATTTTAGGGAGTTTAGCTTTTTTAATAATTGATTTAAATATCTTGGTAAAATTTCTGGGATCTAGAGGTTTACCATCTTTTTTACAAAAGACTAAATTGTTAGTTGTCTCATTTATTGGCCGTAAAACAGATCAAACTCCTCATAATAATTATGAGCAGGGTAAATACAAAAAATTATTAACACATAGTGAGAACCACCCATATGTCAGTGAAACTGTCCAAAACAGCTATTTCTATGGCGAAGATACTATAAGAGGTAAGGGCCACTTTATCATTACAGAAGGAATAACTGATGCTATTATGGACCAGCAGGGTGGTATTCCCTGTATTTCTCCTGTTACAGTGCGATTTCGTAAAGAAGATTATCCAAAATTATTGAAGTTGGCTAAACAGGTTAGTACAGTATACATCGCAAATGACAATGAGGAAAGTAAAGCAGGTGAAGAAGGTGCCTGGGATACTGCAGAGTATCTTTTATCTAAAGGGATTAGAGTAAGACTGATAAGTCTTCCCAGAGCTGAAGATGTTGATAAAGTTGATTTAGCTGAATACTTAAAAAATCATTCAAAGGATGATTTTGAAGAATTAAGAAGAAAGGCGAAATCTCCCATAGAGATCAAAATAGAAAAAGTTGAACAGGCTGCGAAAGCAGAAAAATTCAATATTGTAGAAACTGTTTACTCGTTGTTTATTGGTTTAGATCAAATGCAAAAAGAAATGTACACAAAAGAGCTTCATAAGGCATTAGATAAAAAAGTAAGGATAACAGTTCTTCGAAAAAAAATTGAAGATACTATCGAAGAGAAACGCAAAACAAACGCAATTTACCAGCAGCAGTTCGAAATAGCTAGAGACAGACTCAAAGTCACAAGTAATGGTCCTATTTCTTCTCTTTATGAAAATGATAATGGGTATTATAATCCTAAAGAAAACCAAGATGGGGAAGTAATTCCTGATTATATCTCAAATTTTAGATTAAATGTGGATGAAATATTAATTCACCCTCAGGAAGGGGAATTAATATCAGGAACTTTAATTTTTAGTGATGATGAAAAAGCAGATTTTGAAATTAACTCAGAAGCCCTCGTGTCAAATATTAACTTCAAAAAACATCTACCATCAAAAGCTGTATGGTTGGGGACTGAAAAAAATCTACAGACATTAAAGGTTAATATCTATGCCAATGGACCTTCCAGAAGGACAGGTGTTAGTAATGCTGGACGTCATGGTAATAAAATATTGATGCCGGCCTTAACTATTGATAAGAACGGACCAGTTGATGATCCAGACATTGCTCTTATAGATTTGTATAAAAACAAATTTCTGGCAAAGTTACCAAAATGTTGGCCAGATGAAGAAGAACATCAAAAGGCAGCAAAAGGCATTTATAAACACTTGCATTTAATTAATGACATTACTATAGCAGGGGCAGTTATAGCTTGGAATTTTGCCTTGCCTTGGTGTGATTTAATAAGAACAAAAATACGCTGGGGAGGTTACCCTCATCTGGTTATTTTTGGAGAAGCTGGTTGTGGTAAGACCCAAACGGTAAAAGTAATATGGAGGTTAAATGGTATCAGTCAGGACAAGGAGCCTTATACACTCCCAAATACTCGATTTACTTGACTGAATAATTATTCAACAACCAATTTGGTCCCTCTATTTTTCGATGAATATAGACCTGGGGCCTGGAATAATTATGATTCAAAAGTTATACACGAAGAATTAAGGAATGTATATAATAGAAATGCTGCAGAAAGAGGAAGGGCCAATTTAACTACTAAGACATATCCATTAACAGCACCTATTATTTTATGCGGGGAAGATAGACCCAGGGATACTACTGGTTTAGAGGAGCGAATGATTGTATTAAACCCTAATAAGGATGTTGTTGACGGCATTTCTGAATATGGGACAACTTGTCAAGAAAATTTTGGGGCACTACAGAATTATCAGTTAGAATCTTTTGCTTTACCATACTGGAGCTGGGCTTTAAAACAAAAGGATTGGTCTGATGTCCTAGAGGCAGCGAGAGGTGAGGTAACTAAATTGAAGGAATCGGAAAACTTAAATATGCCGGAAAGAATAGTAAATAATCTTTCGATTCTTAAATTTGGTTGGAGTATGTATTTTGAATACGCACATAGTCTTGGAATTTTGCCGAATGTATCTTATGAATTTGATGAAATAATGAAGCAGGCATACTTTAATGTTATGCCTTCAGGGCGACACGAAAATGAATTTGACCAATTGGTTTCGTTTATCGTAACAATGGTAAGTAACGGTGAATTAGATTATAGAAGACATTACTCCATTAAAAATCATACAACATTGATACTAAGATTAAAAGACATTCTTCCTGTTGCTAAAGCATATGCCAACAAGACACAGAGGAACAAAGAGTTGTTGGGGGAAGATGCATATTACTCAATAATAAGAAGATTATCTGATAAGGAATTTTCTTATGTTCTATCTAGCAGTGAGAAAGGAACTTTTTACAGTTCTTCTGGAGGAGATACTACTGAACTAAGAGGTGTAGCTTTAGATATTAAAATGTTGGAAGAGACACTGGATATAGAAGCTGGAATATGGAATTAGTTATTTAGTCAAACCCCATTTGTAGTTGTATTATTGACTGCAAATGGGGTTTTTTGTCTGTTTCGACATTTAATCGACAGCTTATTGATGTTGATATATCAGTAATTACAGCCTATTTATTATATTTTCGACACAAATAAATATATATATATGT
>JBDNGI010000250.1:0-5974 GCA_041689345.1 Halanaerobiales bacterium | reverse complement strand
TATTAATATTAAGTGTAGTATATGCAAATCGATTGCATTTATACTTCTATAATAGTAAATATAATGATATATGTCAAGTTTTTTGCAATTCATTTGCATATACATTTAAAAATTTAGCTATACCTAATAATAATGTACAGCTAAATTTCTGAACCACCTCAATTACTTTTAAAAGAACAAAAAACTCCCACTCCCTAGTCAAAAGACTAGAGGACGGGAGTATAATTCCGTGGTACTGTTGTTCCTTGTATTATTAAAATTGGAATATCTAATTTATTAATTTGGACAACTGGATCATATTTTATATATGAAATCAAAAATGGTTGTATACGCAAAAAAAACAATATAATCTAAAAATGTTTTAAAGCCTTACCATTTAAGTAATTAAACTCTTTTCCTTGATAGGAATTACGTCCTTTCATTTCTTTCAAAATCATATCTTGTATTTTCCACCAACTGTGATCCCAATTTACAAATAGTGTATTCTCCTCAGGTGCTCTACCTAATAGCCTCTGTACGGCGATATTAGGGCTTAGGTGCTCTAAAAAGACTATTACCCTTTCTATATACTCCTTAAGGCTTATCATTGATATCAAGTCTTCCTTATATAATTTACCTAGCTCAGTATCCTCCCTTATATATAAAGCATGTAATTTTACATTATCTATACCTAATGCAGAGAGAATTTTAGCATTCTCTATCACATCAAGCATATTGTCTCCAGGAAGATTGAGTATCAAATGTACTCCTACCTCTACTGAATATTTCTTGGCCAATAAAATAGCATCTATAAATTCTGCTAATGTATGGCCGCGATTTAATTCCTCTAAAGTATGATAGTTCACTGTCTGCAATCCTAATTCAAGGCTAAGATTCACATCTGGTTTCAGATCATCTATCTCCTTGTTTATCTCTTTTAAATAATTATCACTTATACAATCGGGCCTTGTAGATAATGAAATTTCTGCTATACCGTCAACTTGCAGGCTTTCTCTAACATATGATTTTAATGTTTCCAAGGGCATATACGTATTAGTGAAATTCTGAAAATATGCTATAAACAAGTCAACATTATACTTTTCTCCAATATATTTTTTGTTTTTCTCCAATTGCTCTACAACTGAATATTCTGCTGACAGATTTTCAAATCCCGCTGCCTCTTCTCCACAAAATGCACAACCCCCACTACCTACAATCCCGTCTCTATTAGGACAGGTAACTGGTAAATTAATAGGCAACTTGTATGTTTTCTCACCATATTTATCTTCCAAAAAACTGGAATATCGGTAATATAAAGACATTTTTAAAAACACCTTTCTGCTACTGTCATTTTTTTACAAATAGTATTATTTTCTCCTAATTATTGCTAATACCTGTGGTGATGTTCCTTGATTAATAAAATTGTATCTGAGTACATTATATTTTTGTTTATTAAGACTCTCAGCTAAATCTAAAACACCTTTGAGCTCCTCTTGTCCTCCAGGGTGTCCTGTATAAATAACTAATATTATTATTCCACCTATCTTAAGAAGTTTAAGGCCTTTTTCTACTGCGGTTGTAGTAGTTTTTTTCCCAGTAGTAATATCCTTATCCCCTCCAGGAAGATATCCCAGATTAAACACCATACCATTAATTTCATCTTCTAGATATTTATCAATAAATTGATGCCCATCCTCTATTAATTTTACTCTATCTAAGATTTTATTATTTACTAACCTATCTCTGGTATTCTCAATTGCTTCTCTCTGAATGTCAAATGAAATAACTTGTCCATTTTCACCTACTAAATTAGCAAGGAAAACAGTATCATGACCATTACCGACAGTCGCATCAACAACCATATCACCCTTATCTATATGTTCCTCTAAAAGCATATGGGAAAATTCAACAGCCTGCCAAAAATCCGGCATATAATCAGCACCTTTCACTACTTTATATTGAAGCAGTCTCCCCTATTTCACATCTATTTATTTTATTCACCAAATTAATATGATTTTCCTGCTATTTAATTTATGAAGTGTGTAATGGTAAGATATTAGAAGATAATATGAAGAAAGCACGCTACACTCTAGATAATTTAGAAATGCAACTTAGGTTTAATGGGGTTTTTAATATAAACGAAGTTGAATTCGCAGTTTTAGAGGCTCACGGACAATTAAGTGTATTGAAAAAGACCCCATATAATCCTGTTACTCCTAAAGATTTAAATATTAGTACAGACTATAAGGGCCTAGCAACAGAAATAATAAAAGATGGGATATTATTAGAGCAAAATTTAAAACAGAATAACCTCGATTTTAAGTGGTTATATAATCAATTAAGTACACAGGGTATAAATGATATTGAAGAAGTTATGTTGGCTACATTAAATACAGATGGCTCTCTTTATATTGACATTAAAGATAGTCCACCTGACTATACGCAGAAAGTTGAGGATTAATAGTGAATAGTTTTACTTCTACCACACTAAGATTGGAGGTTTTAAAAGTCACATTTGTCTATATTCTATCCTACCCCATGTGTTAGGAATTGTGCTGATATATTCATAGTAGTAAAACACCTCCCAATATTTAGTACCAAACTATAAACTAACACATATAATGTTAGTAAGATAAATATAGAAGGGAGGAAAAATAAAATGGGACCAAATGAAAGTTTAGATCATGGTCGTCCAAGGCCTGGTTGTGATAATAAGGTAAAATGCTCTTTTGAACAATTATTATGCGTAGAATTTGATGTTATATTTGATCTTGATATAGAGATAGACAGAGATTCTATCGAGGTAACCTGTGGAGATGGTATTCCTGGACGCGTCAATGTAAATAATGAATAGTTTATAATATAGCTATAGTAATAATTATACATCAAGTTTAAACAATACCCCTGAGTATAGGCCTTAATAAGAGCCTATACTCTCAATCTATTTATTATCATTTATAATACATAAGACAAAATATTAACATTTTAAATAGATTAGATAATTAATTAAAATGTAACTAATTCATTATTTGCCTCTTTTTAATAGATTTTTTTAAAAAATAAGAAAGTGAGGTGTGTTTATATTGCTAGCGATATATCTAATACTAGGTTTTTTTATAGGTAGTCAAAGATCGAAAATAATAAAAGAAAAAAGTAATAATAAAGAAGAAGATATAGATAAAAATTCTAATAATACTAGTCATAATACAAATACTGATCATAACAATCCCACTAAGCACCATAATATCAAAATACGCAAAAAAATGAAAAAATATTTTTCTATAAATAGTAATTCTGCTGAAGGAATAGATCCCGATAAAGTATCTGTAGATATAAAGAAAAAAACACAAGAGAGGAATAAATCTAGTCCTGAACCTAGTTTTATAGCATTATCGATTCTCTGGGCTCACTATGTAGCAGAACAACTAGGACTACTAAAAAAAGAAAATCCTCCTCCCTGGCAGATAGCCTTTGATAATGATGATGGAGAGATTTTAGAAAAACAAAGAAATCTAGATATCAGCCCTGATTCCTGGAGAAATTTTCTCAGCAATATTATAAGAGATAAAAGTTGGACCAGATGGATTAAAGACCCTGATGAAGTGAAAAATAGAACACTACTTGCATTTGAACATTAACTGTGAGCCTTTCCATTACACAAACATATTACAAGGGACCTTTAGAGGGCAGTGCTCCCCCACTTGTATAAGTGGGGGCATACTTTATTTAGTATTATGATTTATCTTAATAAAAACATCATGTAAAGAAGCCTCTCTAGAATGAATGCTAATTATATCTATTAATCCTTTTAATTTATCCACTTTTTTACCGAAATTGGAATAGTTCATCGATAAAAGAATAGATGTATAATTATCTTCAAAAGCTAGACCATCTTTATCTTCCAGGATTTTATCTATTTTATCAAAACATTTACTCCCTTTGAGGCAATTAATCTTCACCTCTAAAACCTCCTCACCATACTTCTTCTTTAATTGGTCAGGAGTACTAATTGCAATTATTTTACCTTTATTTATAAAGGCTAATCGGTCACATAATCGTTCTGCTTCTTCCATATAATGAGTGCTAAGTAAAATTGTCTTACCCTCTTTTTTTAAATCTAGAATAGAGTTATGAATAATTCTTAAAGAAACTGGATCAAGACCTCCTGTAGGTTCATCTAGTATTAATAGCTCCGGTTCATTTAATAAAGCACGACAAATTAATAGCCTCTGTCTCATACCCTTTGAGTAGGTTTTCACCTGACGAGAAGCAGCATCACTTAAATCAAATTTGTTTAGCAGATAATTAATTCTATCTGAGCCTACACCATACATATCAGCAAAGAATTTTAGATTCTGAAATCCAGTAAGACGAATATATATGTTTTTTTCTTCAAAAACAACGCCCATTTTTTTATATATCTTTTTATCTATATTTCTAGTATTACTTTGAAATATCTTACAACTACCACTATCAGGATTAAGCAAGCCTAATAGAATATTGATTGTTGTTGTTTTTCCTGCACCATTAGGACCTAAAAAGCCAAAAACCTCCCCTTTATTTACAGAAAAACTGATATCTTTTACAGCCGTATTTCCTTTATATTTTTTGCTTAAATTATCTATTTCAATTATCGTAGACATTTATCATCCTCAATTCTCCTCGTCATCTTCATTTTTTTTAATGACAGTGGGATCCCATAGTAAAAAATACTGCTTATTATCTATTATTATATAAACCTGATTATCAATTTTTCGTGTTTGTTCTTCACCAATAACTGTTAGGTCCATTTTATAAGAGATTGGAATTTTATAAATATCTTTATTCTCAATATCATTATTAACTACATTTTTAAATTTATTAGGTAACTTTATTTTTTCCAACTTAGAGCCAACTTCAATTTCACTGATTTTAATTTTATATTTCTTAAAATTTTCTTTCTGATAATACTCGTATTCCTCTTCTGTTAGAAGTTCCTTAATACCAGGATGTAAAATTTTATAAATATAGTTGAAATTTTTTTTCGCATATTCCAGATAAATTTCTTCCACATAATTTTTCAAATCTATTTCCTCTTTATTTAAATTACTTTCATGCAGTATATCTCTTTGAGCATAGGAAAACTTAGGGATAAATAAAAATAATAAAATCAAAAGCAAAATTAAAATGAAGTTATTTCGTAGTAAAAGGTTATTGTAATCATTATGAAACATATCCTATTTCACCTTCCTAAAATTCAACAAAGTTAATATTGATAATATAATAGCGAATATAAATAAAATACTTAAATCTTTTGTGATAGTTACCTTACCTTGATAGATAAGCAATTTTTCGAGTGTAGTATAGAGATAATGTGTTGGAAAAAACCTGGCAAAAACCCGGGTAAAATCAGATAAATCTGCAATTAATGTAGGGAATAGTAAAGGGAAATAAATGATTGTACCAATAGAACGAGCAGTCGATTGTGAATCAGTTAAAGACCCTATTAAAAGACCAATTGAAGTAAAACTTACCGATGCTACCAAAATCACCACTATTAATTTTAATATATTTATAATACCGATTAAATAAACACCATTCAATAGACACATTATAAGAATTGTAATAAAAGTAAATAAAACTCCAAAGATTCCCTTGCCTACCAATATGTCAAATTTACTAGCCGGTGATATAATTATAGAATAAAGTGTTTTATTCTCTTTCTCTTCTGCAAACCCACCAGAAATTATTAAAACACCAATCATTGTTATAGTAATAGTTATCCAGATTGGTAAAAATGATAATGATGATATTGTTGAATTCAATGGAACAAATTGTATATTAGATTCTGGACTTTCATTCAGATATACCCTAATTAAACTCTCTAAATTATCTTTAAGAAAGAAATAAGTAAGGGATTGACTACTATCTAAATATACTGTAAAGCCCTCTTCATAAACAATCAAACCCTCAATTTGTCCACTTTTTAAAGATTCAATACCCAGATTTTTATCCT
>JBDNGI010000249.1:0-18348 GCA_041689345.1 Halanaerobiales bacterium | reverse complement strand
TTTTGTGGTAGAACCATATAGCAATTTATTTATTGATTGATTAATTTATCAAACATAAGTAAAACACACCATCAGTAAACCATTACTAGTCAATATTAACAGACAACAGCCTCTTAAATATAATTATAAGGCAAGGTTGAAAAAATAGCAACTTTTAGCTGAAAGTACGAGTTTTTTAAAGAAATTCTAATTAATTATTAGTTATTTGAAAATATTTTTATCTATTGAAAAATATCTAATAATATTTAGGATTATTGAACTTTGACTTTCTTTGACCTTAATATTATAATTAAATTGTAATAAAAAATTCTATGGAGGTGTATTCTAATGTTTGATCTTATTCCTTTTCGGCGTCGTAGAGGTGAAGAACTTACTGATATTGAAGATTCCTTCAATTCCCTTTTCTCGAATTTCTTAAATGATTTCAGGGATGGTGGTGGTTTCAGTTTTAAAGCAGATATTAAAGAGGAAGAAGATAAATATTGGATTGAAGCAGAATTACCAGGCCTAAATAAAGAAGACATCAATATCGAACTAAATGATGAAAGACTTCTTATCTCTGCTTTCAGAGACGAATTTGTGGAAAAAAATAAAGATAATTATGTCTATCGTGAAAGAAACACCGGCAAATTTCAAAGGAGTTTCTACTTAGAAAACGTTAAAGAAGATCAAATAAAAGCAGAGTATAAAAATGGACTCCTCAAAATAGAACTTCCCAAAAAAGAGTCTGGAATGAAACACAAACGAGTAATAGATATTGACTGATTAAATAAAATATCTTAACTAGACATCATGAAAGAAGGGGTAGTGCTCCCCTTCTTTTTTTCTTGAATATTTGACCAGTTAGGTTGCTGCATGAAATAAACAAAGTATATTCCTATTTTAGTTTTTCTTCTAATAAATGCTTGATCTTTTCAGTAGCACCAAGTAATGGACTTACAGAATCATCATAATTCAATGTATCAATTAATAAAGAAATCAAATATGACATATCAACTTCTTGAAACCATTCAGCCTGTTTAAGATTATCCGGTATATATGTTAAATTAGTTGAAAACAATTTTTTTATTAGTCCATTTTGGTAATATTCATTCATTTTTTCTAATCCCTCTGTGAACAATGAAAAGGACACAGCCACATATATATTTTTTGCATTTCGTTTCTTTAATTCTTTTGCAATATCAAAGACAGATTCTCCAGAGGCTATCATATCATCAACTATTAATACATCCTTTCCTTCAACATCTGAACCAATATACTCATGTTGGATAATAGGATTCTTACCATTAACTAATTTCTTATAATCCCTTCTTTTATAAAACATACCAACATCCAATCCCATTACACTGGCATAATAGATAGCCCTATCCATTGCGCCGGTATCAGGACTTATAACCAATAACCTAGACTTATCTACTTCCAAACTTAATTCTGTATTTATCATAGTTTTAATGATTTCATAGGTAGGATGAAGGCTTTCAAAACCAATCAGAGGAATTGCATTCTGTACACGAGGTTCATGAGCGTCAAAAGTAAAGATATTTTCGACACCTAAGCTGTCCAGTTCTTGCAAAGCCATTGCACAATCTAAAGACTCCCTTGTATTTCTTTTATCCTGCCTACCAGAATATAACATAGGCATAATAACAGAAATCCTACGTGCCTTCCCAGCAACAGCAGAGATTAACCTTTTGATATCCTGAAAAATCTCGTCAGGACTCATACGAGTTTCTACACCGAATAAATTATACTTAATACTATAATTCCCTATATCAGCTAATATATATATATCTTTACCTCTAATTGATTCCCGTAAGATTCCTTTCCCTTCACCATTAGCAAATCTAACTGTATTACTCTTAATTATATATGATTCTTGTAATTTTTCTAGATAATAATCACTACTACTTTTATTGAACTCATTTTTCCGTCTTTCAACAATATACTGATCTATCTGATTTCCTAGTACTTTACAACTATCATGTACAATTATACCCAATTGACCATAAGGTATTTTAGACAACTTATTTCCACCCATGTTTTAAAAAACACCCTTCTGATATATTTTATTGATAATATACTTCTATTTTATCTCAAAGTTGTTACTAATACTCATACTTCACAGATGGAGATAAGTACCACCAAATTTTGAAATAGAGCAAGACTAGGATTCAGATAAAGGAACAAAATCTATTTGAATCAAGTCTTCTTTATATCAATTATTCAACAAAATATACAGTAATCCTCTATATACATTTACTTTTTTAAAAATTTCCATATAGGATTACATAAAAATGATTTCTCTGTCATAATTATAATCACACCCATCAGCAGAATTAACTTATTTATACCTGGCAAAAAAATCAGATTCCAGGTTACTCATTCGCTGTTCATACCAAACTCTAGTATCATCAAGTGCTTTATTGTATATGTACTTTCCTAATTTGTCCATGAAAAACTCAAAAACATTTTCCGAGGCTATTATACCAATATTCTCGCCTCTTTCTTCTTCAAAATAAAACTTGATATCATCCAAAAGTCTTCTTTTCTCTTCACTGGATAGATTAAGCTTTAGATCATTGTTATTTACTGACACATATAACACCCCCTCACCAATATTCTTCACTTTATTGTTTTTATTTATCATACCACATACTATAATATGAAACAAACCGCTATAAAAAACCATCCATTATGTTTGTGCTAACTGTGGAACCTTAAACTCTTTTCCTTTCTTTAAAAGATAGTCCAAATATCTTTTTTGTAAATGCAAAAAATTCCTCTTTCAACCATTCTTCATCTCTATAATCTTTATATAATTTATACTTCTTATGAAAACTCATCTTATCATTCCTCCATATGTTTTCCCAATGTTCAGCTTGCTGAACGAGTTTACTTCAATAACTGCTTATATCACAGCAAAATATATCTAGACGGTTTTTCAAAACATATACCTGAAAAACCGCCCAGTTTTATTAATTAAATACCTGCTGGTGTTTGTAGATCAAATAACTCACCATATCTAGACAAGGCATATCAGCCTTTCATTTCGCTACAACCAGTGAAAGCAAGCGAGAATTCTCCCTACTTTCTGTATATCATATCCCATTTAATTTTATCATAATTGGCCTTGGATTTTTTCAGCTCCAGGTACATTAATTCCCGTAACATCTTCCAGTAGCTTTTTAATCTTTCCGGGGTAATTCTCCCATCTTCAATTGCTTCCTTTACAGCACAGTCTGGCTCAGTGTCGTGTTTGCAATCAGTAAACTTACATTGAGTGGCTAACTCTTCTATATCTGCAAATGTCCCACTAAGGCCATCACCATCATCCCATAGTTGTAATTCCCTCATTCCAGGAGTATCAATGATAACTGCTCCTGATGGCAGAAGAAGCAATTCTCGATGGGTTGTCGTATGCCTCCCTTTTCCATCATCCCTAATATCACTTGTCTTTTGTATCTCTTCCCCCATTAGTATATTAATTATAGAGGACTTACCTACACCTGAGGAACCGATTAATGCAATCGTTTTTCCAAGTTCAAGGTGACTATTTATCTTCTTCAATCCATTTTTTTTCAGGCAGCTAATAGCATGAACTGGAACACCAAAGGCTGTATTCTCTACCTCCCTTACCAATTCCTCTACATTATCACAAATATCTAATTTGTTAAGAACAACTACTGGATTTGCACCACTATCCCAAACCTGTGTAAGATACCTCTCAATCCTCCTAATATTTAAATCACTGTTTAATGAACTCACAATAAACACTGTATCAATATTAGCAACTACTATCTGTTCATCAGTTTTCTTCCCTGCCATTTTTCTGGTAAATTTGCTCCGTCTATTTAAGATAGCATGAATACTACACCTATCCGCCCCGGAACGTAGTTCCAATATTACCCAATCGCCTACAGCAGGGTAATCAACCCGGCTTTCTGCCTTAAACTTACCGGTAATTTCCGCTAGAAATTCCCCGTCATCTGTCAATACCTGATACATATTCTTATGCTCTATAGATACTCTGCTAGGTATATATACACCATTATTATATTTTGAAAATAGGGCTTGATAATAATCATCCCAACCTATTTTTTTTAATTCCACTTTTTATTCACCTCGTATAATCTCTTATGCGACAGTCTATTATGGCTCAACGTTCATTACCACGCTTAAAATTTCCTGTAATTTTCACCATTAAAAGTTGTTGTTCTTTACTTCCAGTTTATCATTTAGTCTAAACTTTTTTCCAACTATCATTAATTCTATTTCATCCATCTTTAGTCTTTCTCTGTTCCAAGCACCTGCTGTTCCTCCCCAAATATTCTCAACTTTAAAACCTGTATTTTCAAACATTTTTCTTAGTTCAGTAGCCAGAAATCCTTTTTCTTTGATTAAAAGATCAGTTGGGGCATCTGGTAAGATTTTTGATAATGGGTATATCTCAGTAATACCTATTGGATCAAATTTCCCTTGATCAATATCTGATTCATTATATTGTCTGATCATCCTTATACCATTTAATGCTGTTAATATAAACCTTGAATCTGGTTTAATAACAGAATATATGTTTTTTAAAATTTTTTCATCCCGTTCAAAGGGGTCTTCGCCCATAGACAATAATCCAAAAGCCCCTTCACATAGACAAATACAGGCATCAAATGATTTATCTAAGATAAACTCAGTAGCATCTGCATGAATAAAATCAACTTCCAATCCTTCAGATTTAGATAGTCTTTTAGCTTCAAACAACATGTTTTCTGATATATCCAGACCTGTAACTTTATAACCCCGTCTTGCCAATTCGATAGAGTATCTACCGGTACCATAACCAATATCCAGGATATTAGATCCTACAGGGAGTTTTAATTCCTCTTCAATAAAATCAACCTCATTTACTGTATTAGTCGTAAAACTTTCATCCATATATTTTGATGCATGATTATCAAAGAATATTCTCCATCCATTAATTTTAGCCATTACTTTTTTACCTCCATTTATTTTTATCTTTTCTGTACCAATAATGTTCTTGAATATTTTTATATTCTTATATTCTTATATATAAACACAAAAAAGCCGCAGGTTAATACCCACAGCATAGATTCATAATTTTATATAGTCACGCATATAATCATCTAAGGTAAAATAGGCACCTAAAATACTAAGCTATAAATCAAACTAAAAGTAACAAAAACAGCTTTAGTATTAAAGTAACTATCTTACCAGGAATTTAATGTTAGATTATAAATTTTATATGAAGTGTTTATTAACCAAAAACCTTATACCGGGAAATTTGGACACAGTCCTCCCCTGGTAATTCCTGTAGTTTTTGAAATTTACTTTGAGCCTATTTTTATACATATAAATCAAATACAGGCTAAAAAATTAGCTCCAACTGCAGGTCAAGCTTTTTATTTAGTTTATCTGGTTAAATACACTCCCACTTTCACAAAAATCACCACTCAAATTTATTTTGTTATAATTATATTATAAATTAGATTATCTGTCAATTTCTGAAAGAAATTACTCCTTAAATCTCTTCCCCCATCTCTTATTCATATAACCATCTCCCATAAAATAATCCTAATAATTAATACCTAAATATCATCAACAGGTACATCACCAGTCAACCAATTAATTTCACTATCCATAATAAATTGTGACGGCCAGGAAATATCACCTGTATACCAATCATTAAATTCTATTATACTATTATAGAATTGTTCGACTGCATCTTCGTTTCTGAGACTTTTCTTAAAAAGTCTAAGGTAATATATTTTCCATCTACATATCCCCCATCAAAATCACATAATTCTTGATTATAATAGTTTATATCACCTGCAGTAAATCGTTTCTTATAATTCTCTTCAGAAATAATAAGCATTACATCAATATCCGAATCTTCCCTTTCAAAACCATGTGCAATTGAGCCAGCTAATATTACAGCTAGTATCTCTTCATCTTTTCTAAAAAAATCTGTAAATATCAAACCTCATTTTATTTTCTATCAGGTCCACTTTATTTCCCCCTTTTTCAAAGTCACTTTTAGTATTATATAATTCTACAAAAATTATTATGTAAATTACTAGCTACTATTCACGCCTTAAAAACCTAATTCTTCTCCCACGAGTATAACCTTAATTCTATTATCATGGCCAGATTTTCTAGTCACTAAGAGTTGACAACATATACAATTATTAACAAGACACTGATGACAGTTGCCGGTTTTAGTACAGGGAGTTGCTTGCTCCAACCTGATAGCATTTGTCGGTGCAGCATAATTTCTAACCCTTTTCATGGCACTATCTTCATCTTTTGTAACTTTATTCATGCCAGCTATAATGATCACATTCCTGGGGCCATATATAAGTGCAGCAATTCTATTACCATTACCATCAATATTAACCAATTTCCCATCATGGGTAATTGCATTTGAGCTCATTAGAAAATAATCACAATTAAAGGCCTTATATTGAATCTCTGTTTTTTCCTCAGGATTATTTGCACTATCTCGATCTAGAAGTTCCAATTTAGACTCTTTTAATTTTTCCAGAAGACCAATCTGCTGCAATGTCATAGATCCTCCCCAGGAAACGCTGGAGCCTTCCTCAATTAATTCCAAGGCCTTTTCAACTGCTTCTTCAGCAGTTGAACAATAATAACCTTCCATATTCCTCTTTTGAAAATTCATTATCACCTGTTCAGCAGTAACCTGATAATACTCCTTTTTTGCTTCCATAAAAACTTAATACCCCCTTAAATTTATTCAATAGAATGTTTCTGAAGCAGACTTTGCTTCATATCCCATAAAGGTTTTGATAGATCAACATAATATTTAGACGGGTTTTCAAACCTTAATACTGTATCCCATAATGTATCAATCTGTTCTTTACAATAATCTCTAATATTATTCAACTTTGGACTATCATAAACACAATTTCCTTTATCAAATAATTTTATTAAAAGTTTTTTTGCATGAAAATTAGTCACACTCTTTCTTTTCCATGTATATTCCGGGTCAAATATTTCATATGGTTTATTATCATCTATAATCTCATCATGAGTAGTTAATACATCTGCTATAGCATTTCCTGTCTCATTATCATAAAGTCTCCATAATTGTTTAAAACCGGGATTATTAATTTTATTTACATTTTCGCTTAATTTTATCCTGGGAACTATTTCACCTTCTTCTTCCACGGCAACTAATTTATAGACACCACCAAATACAGGTTCTGATCTTGAAGTAATTAAACGTTCACCAACACCAAATAAATCTACCTCTGCACCCTGTATTAAAATATCTCTAATGATATATTCATCCAAAGAATTTGATGCAACAATTTTACAATCATCGAATCCCGCTTTATCCAGCATTTTTCTGGATTCCTTTGATAAGTATGTTATATCACCACTGTCTATCCTAATACCTTTGGGCCTCAATCCTTTTGAAACTATTTCTTCATTGAATACCTTTATAGCATTAGGAATGCCTGACTTCAATACATTATATGTATCTACAAGAAGAATACAATTTTCAGGATATATCCTGGCATAAGCCTGGAAAGCCTCTAGTTCGGATGGGAATAGCTGTATCCAGCTATGAGCCATCGTACCGGAAGCTGGAATTCCAAAGTCCCTTTCAGCCATAGTACAGGCAGTCCCGACACACCCCCCTATATATGAAGCCCGTGCACCATAAATTGCTCCATCATATCCTTGAGCCCTTCTTGAACCAAATTCTATAACATCTCTTCCCTCTGCTGCTCTAACTATCCTATTTGCCTTTGTAGCTATTAGACTCTGATGGTTTATTGTTAATAGTATCATAGTTTCAATAAACTGGGCCTCGATGACTGGACCCCTAACTGTAACAACAGGCTCATTTGGGAAAATTGGCGTTCCTTCAGGTACAGCCCAAACATCACAAGTAAATTCAAAGTCCTTTAGGTACTGCAAAAAATCCTCGGAAAATAAATCTTTACTGCGAAGGTAGTCAATATCTTCATTGTCAAAACTTAGGTTCTTCAAGTAATATATTAACTGTTCAACACCAGTCATTATTGCAAAACCACCATTATCAGGAACCTTTCTAAAAAACATATCAAAATATGCTATTTTATCTGTCAACCCATTCTGAAAGTATCCATTTGCCATAGTCAATTCATAAAAATCTGTCAACATGGTTAAATTTTTTATATGCATCATTTATCTCCTCCAAATATATACCGTTCAAACCAGATACATTGCTATTTTAAACAATCTTTATTATCACTTGTCTATATTATAGATTACTTTAGTGCAAAATTAAAGTAAAATTAATAAGATAAAAAAAAAGACCCCAAATAAGAGTCAGTTAACAAGATAATATTTTTCTATTTTAGTTGTTGTTTATAAGAATTTACTCTACCTTCCTTTTCAAATCACTTATTTCTAACCTGTTTTGTGCAGCATTATCTAATATCCAGATTTATTTCTAAGTCCTAAATATACTTTATTATACTTATACAATAAAAATGCATTCCAGTTTCAGTCGTCATAAAAAATCAGCAATCTGATTGTAATTTAACTAAAAGTATGATATTGTATAATTAGTTAACAAACATGTATAAATATCGAGAGGAGGAATTAATTATAAAAGCAATATTAGTTCTAGAAGATGGTTTTACATTAATAGGCAGAACATTCGCTGGCAGTGGTGAAATTAAAGGTGAAGTCGTATTCAACACAAGCATGACAGGATATCAAGAAATTATCACAGATCCCTCTTATAAAGGTCAAATTGTAACAATGACCTATCCCCTAATCGGAAATTACGGTATAAATATTCACGATAATGAATCGAAGAAACCCCAGGTTGAGGCCTTTATAGTACGTGAATATTGTGATTATCCACATAACTGGCAGTCTGAAGGCACTTTAAAAGAATACTTAGAACAACATAATATTATAGGAATTGAAGGAATAGACACACGTGCTTTAACCCGACATATTAGACAGGATGGGGCAATGAAAGGAATTATTTCTACAATAGATGATGACATAGATAGTTTAATAGATAAAGTAAATAATTATCCAGGCTTGATAGGTAAAGATATGGTGAAACATGTTAGCTGTCAAGAAGAATATCAGTGGAATACTGAAGGTAAATATCATGTAGTAGCTATTGATTACGGCATTAAAAATAGTATTTTAAAAATGTTAGAGGAAAATGATTGTAAGGTTACAGTTGTCCCAGCCAACACTTCAGCAGAAAAAATACTGGACAAAAATCCAGATGGTGTCTTTTTGTCAAATGGCCCTGGTGACCCTGTTAGTGTACCATATGCTGTCAAAGAAGTGAAAAAAATATTGGGCAAAAAGCCTATCTTCGGTATCTGTTTTGGTCAACAGATTCTAGGCCAGGCTCTCGGTCTATCAACATATAAATTAAAGTTCGGCCATAGAGGTGGTAATCACCCAGTCAAAAA
The DNA here is from genome assembly GCA_041689345.1 of Halanaerobiales bacterium. Taxonomy (GTDB): domain Bacteria; phylum Bacillota; class Halanaerobiia; order Halanaerobiales; family DTU029; genus JBDNGI01. The sequence goes on along the minus strand of JBDNGI010000249.1, from coordinate 8,875 downwards.
CCTGGCAAATAACCATGTGGAGATTTCAACACAAAATCACGGTTTTTGTGTTGAATTACCTGACAAAAATGAACTTAAAAAAATGGGTGGTTATTTAAAAGACCTGGAAGTAACTCATAAAAATTTAAATGATAATACTCTAGAGGGTTTTAAACACACTGGTCTAAAATGTTTTTCCATACAATATCACCCTGAGGCTGCACCAGGTCCTCATGATTCACGATACCTATTTAAAGAGTTTAATGAAATAATGTCAGAAAAGTAAAGATAAAAAAGGAGTGATTTGATGCCAAAAAGGACTGATATAGAAAAAATATTAATTATCGGCTCAGGCCCTATAGTAATCGGTCAGGGTTGTGAATTTGATTATTCCGGTTCTCAAGCCTGTAAAGCCCTTAAACAGGAAGGATATACTATAGTTCTTATAAATAGTAATCCAGCTACTATTATGACTGATCCTGAAATGGCCGATAGAACATATATAGAACCTATCGAACCGGATATTATAGAAAAAATAATAGTTAAAGAGAGGCCAGATGCTTTGCTTCCTACTCTAGGAGGGCAAACAGGGCTTAACATTGCCTCTACCTTACATCAAAGTGGTGTCCTTAAAAAATATGATGTGGAATTAATTGGGGCTAACTTTGATGCTATTCAAAAGGCAGAGGATCGACAGTTATTTAAGGATGTTATGTCTGATATTGGTGTCGGTGTTCTAGAGAGTGCACATGTAACAACTCTTGAGGCAGCACTTGAATTTGCCGATCAAGTAGGATACCCCCTAATTATTCGGCCATCTTTTACATTAGGCGGCACTGGTGGTGGAATTGCTTACAATATAGATGAATTAAAGGATATAGCCAGTAATGGAATTTACCAGAGTCCTACTGACCAAATTCTCATCGAAGAATCTATTATTGGTTGGAAAGAATATGAACTAGAATTAATGAGAGATAAAAATGATAATGTAGTAATTGTCTGTTCAATAGAAAACTTTGATGCAATGGGAGTTCATACAGGTGATAGTATTACAGTTGCTCCAATCCAAACCTTATCTGATAAGGAATATCAGGAAATGAGAAATGAAGCCCTAAAAATAATCCGTGAAGTTGGGGTTGAAACAGGTGGTTCCAATATTCAATTTGCTGTCAATCCTGAAAATGGGCGTAGGGTGGTTATCGAGATGAATCCCCGGGTATCCAGGTCTTCTGCCCTGGCCTCAAAAGCAACCGGATTTGCTATAGCAAAAATAGCTGCTAAACTTGCTGTTGGTTATACTCTGGACGAATTACAAAACGAAATAACCTATGAAACACCGGCCTGTTTTGAGCCTGCAATTGATTATGTTGTTACTAAAATACCCCGCTGGGATTTCGAAAAGTTTCCTGGGGTTAAGAATAATTTAACAACCCAAATGAAATCAGTCGGTGAGGTTATGGGTATTGGTAGAACATTTAAAGAGTCATTACAGAAAGCCCTGAGATCATTAGAACAAGATAGACACGGCTGGGGAGCTGATGGTAAAGACATATATACTTATCAAGAATTAACTTCCCTTGACCAGAGCGAAAAAGCAGACATGATTAATAAAATCAAGATAAAATTAATTACCCCTAATAGTGAAAGAATTTTTTATCTGCGCTATGCCTTAATTTTAGGAATGGATATAGAAACCCTTTACGAATATACAAAAATAGATAAATGGTTTCTTTACAATTTAAAACAAATACTTGATATGGAAGTTGAATTACGGAAGTCTATTACTTCAACTACTTCTGACTCCCTAAAGTCTTTAGATCGGGATCTCCTCTATCAAGCAAAACAATATGGTTTTTCTGACAAACAGCTAGCATATATTTTCAACAAAGATGAATCTATGATACGGGAACACCGCATACAAGAGTCTGTAGAAGCTGTATTTAAATTAGTAGATACCTGTGCCGGGGAATTTAAAGCATATACTCCCTATTATTATTCATCATACGAATTTGAAAATGAAAGCCATAGATCAGAGAAAAGCAAAGTAATGATCTTAGGCGGTGGTCCCAATCGTATTGGACAGGGTATAGAATTTGATTATTGTTGCGTTCAGGCTGCTTATGCCCTAAAAGAAGAAAATCGTGAAGTAATAATGGTCAATTGTAATCCAGAGACTGTTAGTACAGATTATGATACATCTGACAAACTATACTTTGAACCTATTACTCTGGAAGATGTACTAAATATATGTAGAAAAGAAGAACCAGATGGTGTCATTCTTCAATTTGGAGGCCAGACACCATTAAAGCTAGCCTTTGCTCTGGAAAAAGAAGGTATCAATATACTAGGTACATCTCCAAATAGTATTGACCTATCAGAAGATAGAGAAAAATTTTCTGAAATAATTAATAAACTTGAATTAAAACAACCACCGAATGGAATTGCTTATTCCTTTCAGCAAGCAAAAAAGATTGCTGATAGAATTACTTATCCTGTATTAGTCAGACCTTCTTATGTTCTAGGGGGAAGGGCCATGGAGGTAGTCTATGATGATGCTGCTCTGGAAAACTATATAGATAAAGCGGTTGAGCTATCTACTGAACACCCTATTTTAATTGATAAATTTCTGGAAGGTGCCATTGAAGTTGACGTAGATGCTATCGCTGATGGAGAAGACTGTATTATTGGAGGGGTAATGGAACACATTGAAATGGCCGGAGTACATTCTGGTGATAGTGCCTGTGCCCTACCTCCCTACAGTTTGTCAGATATTATTATTGAAGAAATTAAACAACAGACAAAACAACTAGCGAAGGAATTAAATGTTCTTGGGTTAATAAATATCCAATTTGCTGTTAAAGGTGAACAAATATATATTTTGGAAGTAAATCCAAGGGCTTCTCGTACAATACCATTTGTCAGTAAAACAATAGGTAATTCCTTAGCTAAACTGGCTACTAGGGTAATGTTAGGAGAAAAGCTATCAGATATGGGGCTAGATGAATATCAAAAAACTAATTACATTGCTGTAAAAGAAGCAGTCTTCCCTTTTATTAAATTCCCAGGTGTTGATATTGTTCTAGGGCCTGAGATGAAATCTACTGGTGAGGTTATGGGAATTGATGATAATTTTGGTATGGCCTTTGCTAAAGCACAAATGGGAGCTGGAGTATTACTACCACTAGAAGGAAGTGTCTTAATCACAGTAAATGATCGACACAAAGCTGATGTACTTCCTATAGCTAAAAGATTTAGGAAGGAAGGGTTTTCCTTAATAGCCACAAAAGGAACGGCCGATTATTTGAGAGATAATAGATTAGAGGTTGAAACAGTCTCAAAAATTGGAGAAGGTCGTCCAGATATTATTGACTATATGAAAAACGATGATATTCAATTTTTAATAAATAGTCCAGAAGGCAAGGCTGCTCTTAAGGATGAAATTAAAATGAGGAGACAGGCACTCTTAAAAAATATCCCGATAGCGACCACAATTCAGGGTGCTCAGGCCACTATAGAAGGCATAGAGCAATTAAGAGCCAGTAAACTTGATGTGAAATCACTACAGGAATATCATGTGGACTAAAAGCGATGATTTAATCTTTTTAATGTAGAATATAAAATTGTATCAAAACTATAAAGAAGCCTGTTTATCATCTGCAGGCCTCCTTTTTTATATATTAACTTATTCAATTCGTTATTCATTAATAATTTTTATTTTTTCATTACTTATGACTTTTCACTTCGATATCTAGTCTTTTCATTAAGAATTTTCTTGCGTAAACGGATTGCCCCTGGAGTAACTTCTACTAATTCATCATCATTAATAAACTCCAAAGCAGTTTCTAAAGTGAATTTCTTGGCAGGTGGTAAGGCGATATTATCATCAGATCCAGCTGCCCGCATATTTGTTTGTTTCTTATTCTTGCAGGGATTGACTGTCAGATCATTATCTCTACTATTCATCCCAATTATCATACCTGCATATACTTTGGTTCCAGGTTCTATAAATAAAGTGCCGCGTTCACTTAAAGCAGCTAAAGAATACGCCATTGCTACACCATCATTCATAGATATCAATACACCATTTTGCCGCTCTGGCACCTCACCTTTATGTGGTTGAAATTTAACAAATGATCGAACCAAAGTTCCTTCACCACTTGTATCATTAATGAAGTCACTCCGATAACCAATTAAACCCCTAGTTGGCACGTGATATACAACCCTAACATAATCATTTTCACTATGCATTGACTGCATTATCCCTTGTCTTTGGTTAAGTTTCGAAATTATCGTACCTGAATATTCTTCTGGTACTTCAATAATAACTTCCTCAATAGGCTCAACTATTTTTCCATTTTCCTCATGCATCAGAACCTCTGGTTTAGATACGGAGATTTCATAACCTTCTCGCCTCATATTTTCAAGGAGAATAGATAGATGGAGTTCTCCACGACCGGAAACTTTGTAAGCCTCAGTATTCTCAGTTTTTTCAACCCTTAAACCAACATTAACTTCCAATTCCCTTTCAAGTCTAGCTTTTAAATGTCTAGTAGTCAAATATTTACCCTCAAGTCCAGCAAAGGGAGAATCATTAACTAAAAAGTGCATAGCCAGTGTTGGTTCTTCAATATTGATCATCGGCATTGGTAAAACATTCTCTATTTCACAAATCGTCTCACCTATTGATATATCAGGCATTCCAGCAACTACCACAATCTCTCCACTATATGCTTCATCAACTTCCACTTGCTTTATTCCTTCATATACAGATAACTTTGTTATCTTGGATCTATTTACAGACCCATCTCTTTTAGAAATTGCAACTGTCTGTCCATTTTTCATTTTACCCTGATAGATACGACCAATTCCAATTCTACCGAGATAATCATCATAGGCAAGATCATAGACCTGCATTTGTAGTGGTTTGTTATTATAATCTGGATAGCTATGAACATATTCAATAATAGTCTCAAAAAGCGGTGATAGATCCTTACTGTCACCATCAAGGTCATATCTAGCTATACCGTCTTTTGCAACACCAAAGACCACTGGAAACTCTAATTGACTATCGTCTGCATCCAGATCAATAAAAAGATCTAAAACCATATCAATAACCTCTTCAGCCCTTTGATTACCTTTATCCATTTTATTGATAAATACTATTGGTTTAATGCCCTTTTCTAAGGACTTTTGTAGTACAAAACGTGTTTGAGGCATAGGACCTTCACTAGCATCTACTATCAAGATTGCCGCATCAACTGCTTTGATTACACGCTCTACTTCAGAAGAAAAATCAGCATGTCCAGGTGTATCTACTATGTTTATTTTAATTCCATTATAATCAATTGCACAATTCTTGGAATAAATCGTAATACCCCGTTCTCTTTCCAAATCATTACTATCCATTACACAATCTACAACTTCTTGATTTTCACGAAACACTCCACTTTGACCTAAAAATGCATCTACAAGAGTTGACTTTCCTGCATCTACATGTGCTATTACTGCTATATTTATTATCTCTTTTTTATTCACAATTATAAACCCTCTCTATTTGTTAGTCATATATATTATACCCTACAATGCTTCTGGTATATAATAGGTAAATATCCCCTCTCTTATTTATGAATCACTCTATTATACACCTTTTTGTCATAATTTAAAAGTATTTTAGTAAGTTAATTAAGTACCAACCACTATATTCCTAATCATCTCAATAAACCCCCAGTATAGATCTAGGGGTTTACTATATATATTCACATATTTAGTACCCTTTCTTAAAACCCTAAAAGAGGACCTAAAGATTAAGCCCTTGGCGTCTTAACCTAAATTAGCAAACTATAGTTTTCGTGCCATTTTAACATGTTCAATACCGGCTTCCATGAATTTACAACTAATGGTTTTAAAACCGAGTTTTTTATAGAATTCCTTAGATTCCAGCTGAGCATGTAGGATCACTTTTCTGCATCTTTTTTCACCAGCTATTTTTATTAATTCACTGCAAACTTTACTGCCGACCCCTTCTTTACGATAAGGCTTTTCAACAGCAACTCTACCAATTTTACCATAATCGTCTATATACACAATCCTACCACAACCGACAGTCTTACACGCATGCTGTGCCAGTACATGTTCAGCCTTCTGATCATCCTCATCTCTTTCCATTTCAAAAGGTACTCCCTGCTCATCCACAAAAACACGATACCTTAGTTGTAAGGCCTCATCAAATCCAGCTTCATCTGTCACTTTCTTTATATTAATCTCCATCCCTAGCTTACTCACCTCATTACGAAAATTATTATTAGTTTTATATTTCCTCTTCTTCTAATTTATATTAAATTAAATAAAGCCATTATCATTATGTATATAAAATTTTGTACATCTCCCTTTAATGCTGTTTGCGGTGGAACTCTTTCTGGTTTCATTTAAGCATAATTATCTTTACTATTCTCTTACATATCTTTTTAAAGAAGCATCTGAATATTTCTTACCAGTTTGTCTATTGGAGAGAAATTTCTGGAATGTTTTTATAATGTTTGTCCAATGTATATATTATAGCTTGGTTATTAATAGCAATAGCTGAAATAATAATATTAGTTAAGGGAATGTGATAAGTAAAACTAACCAGAATAGGCACAGATTCCTGTGCGTGGTGAGTTCACTACTGCTAATAACATATCCTTATCTACAAAGCAGTCAGAATTATCATGTTTATCAGCACAATCATCACAAAGCCAACCTTTATTTTGCCACAAACACTCAGGGCATACCCTTGTTGCTAATTCTCCACAATTACTACATGAAATTGCTGGTTTTTCATTCCTGGCCAGTACATTAACTGATCTTGCTCTTTTCTTAGACTTAAATATATCAACAACCCTCAATTTCAGATTGGTGGAAGAGCCAAAATCATATTCATAGGAAAAACTGATCTCTGGGGTTAGTAATTCTTTTAAAGAATGATCCATATTCTGCTCGTCAAAATCTGACATGGGCTTTTTAGAGTATATCTTCCCATTGATAGTAAAAGCGCTGAGGTGTCCACAACATTCTAACCAGATTTCCCGCAAAAAGGCATCAAGCATTGCTAATGTACTATCAGCATCAACCTGTAAATGTAACCAGTAACATTTACTAAACTTATCTTCAACAACTAAATGATAATATAATTTCTTGCTATCTTCAGTTTTAATTTTACCTGAATAATTTTTCTCTATACATGATTGCAGATGTCTGCTCATACCTGTTTTAGTATATGTTTCTTCACAAATATAACACTTTCCACTCATATTTTATATACTCCCTCTTAAAATTTAAAGTTGTAATTACGCCCCACTTTTTCTTTAACCCTGATGATTGTACCATCTTTGTTTTCAGCATATTCATCATCTATCTTAGTCTATCTTCAAAGAAATCCCCGTGTTCAATTACCAGCACACTTATTTCATCCGTAATATACCTTCTATCAAGTGTAAATATTAAAGATTATGTTGATGTTTCAAATCTTCTAGTCTCTCCAGAGCAACTTCTTCATCTTCAAAATCTTTTCCAATAGCCCTTTTATACAACTCCATCGCCTTTTTAATATCTTCTGGATCATCATTTCTTCCAAACTGATAATACATATCACCCCAGGATATATATGCAAAAACATTATCAGGATATTCTCTAATTAATGCTTGAAATCTTTTTTCTGCAACTTCCTTATCACCAATTTCAAAATATACCTCAGCCAGAGTCCTTTTCATACTAAAGATTATGCTTTCTCCTGAATCCGGAAACCTCTCAATAAATTCAAGACAAAAATCTTTTAATTTATAATAGTATTCTTTTCTGCCATTTATCCGGTTACCAGCTGCATTATTCAGATTCATTTCCATATCCTGTATCCAATTCTCGAGATACTGACTGTATGGAAAAACCTTATTAGCTTCATGAATGTCTGTAATTTCTTCAGGAATCCTTTCTTCAATTAAATTCCAGACCTTTACCCAAATATCACAACCCTGATGTAACTGATCATGATTTAATCGGTATCCCTCCTGCATTAAGGCATCCAATTTCTCATCATACATTTTTTCAGGTGCTAATCTTTCCCACAAAACCCAAGTTGCAAGAAAAGGAAAATCTTCATCAAATCCCTCTACCCTTACATCAAATCTGTCAAACCAATTTTCTGAAATTATCTGGGCAGAATAATATTCTGATACTTCTTTCAAAAACCCTTTTTCACTGACATATATACCAAAAAAATATAATCTATCCAGTATTTCTTCTGTATCCATAGCTTCTACTTCAGATCTGGACCAATGATCTTGATGTGGTTGGTATCCTTCTTGCTTTCTTATTCGCTGTTGTTTTTCTACTCTATGTAAACAACATTTTTTATACTTTTCCCCACTACCACAAGGACAGGGATCATTCCTTCCAGGACTACTATTCATTTTATCACCTCAATATTTAATATTATTTATTATTCATTCTACCTGGTTATTTTTAATGCTCTCTGAAGGCCACTCATAAAAAGAGTCCCGAATTTTGCTCAAAAAGTTGTAATAAAATAAATAATTCCCTATCAACATCGATGGTATTACCTATATCTTTAATAAAGACGAGACCTCCAAAATTTTCTCTGCTAAAATTACCTTGCTATTAAGATAGTATTGATCAACTCTTTGCCATGTTTTATCAATTAACTCAATTACTTCATTAAGTCTATCTTGACTTTCCATAGTTTTAAACCTCTTATATAGTTGAACACCACTTTACAAGTTTTAGAGTATAATTTTACCAATAGACTTTGACAATAACTTTGAATTATTTTCTAATAATTTATTTTTAACGAATATTTAAGTATAACTTAGTAAACAAAAGATAAAGAGTGTATAGCTGAGAT
>JBDNGI010000248.1:0-3926 GCA_041689345.1 Halanaerobiales bacterium | reverse complement strand
TCGCACGCTTAATCGTGTCAGCAAACCCTCTTTTTAAGGACTCAGAAAACTCTGATTATCCCTTTTTTAAGGTGTCCAGAAAGTCCAGATATTCTCTTTTTAAGGTCTTCATAAACTTCAGGTATTTTACTTTTCCCATCTTCTTTTTAAATGTCACCTATAATAATAGCTACATTTTCCTGCTGCTCCAATATCTTCATTCTGCTTTTTAATCTCTGACCAGCGTGCTCTCTCAGGCATATAAACCTTTGCTTTGGTATAGGAATCCTGATTATCAGCTAAATCTTTCCCATATTCTTCAATGATTTCTTTTCTGTTTTCCATAAAAACATCGTTCCTTCTTTTTAGAAATAAGAGGCCAAATATGTAATTTTTATAATCTGCAGAATCAATACTACCTCTTAGTATTTTGGCTGATTCCCAAAGATGTGATTCTAATTCTTCTAATGTTAATTTCGACATTTAAAATTCATCCTAAAAAATTTTTTTATTTACTTCTCATACGTCCATGATAAGGTTCTAAACTATGACAATCGATACATAAAGCTTTTAAATTACTTTGTCTGCAATCTGATCTATTTCCATTAATATGGTGCACATGGAGATTATTTTTTTTATCTCTCATGTTCCTTCCACATTCTTCACAGATCCAATTTTTACTTTTCCTATATATCCGAGATATTTTATCCCAATTATCTGGATATTTATCTTTTGGAGCATCATATTCATCAAATGGCGGTATCTGTTTAATTTGAGTTTCACCATATTTCTCAAAAAACTCTTTTATATCGAATTCCTTTCTATCTTTAGGATAACTCAACTTTCTTAAACAGTTTCTACAAGGATATAATTCGCGTTCATCTTCAATGGGTTTACCATCATACTCAATATTTACTAAAAATAAACCATCATCTCTTTTTGTAGCAACATATCTTTTATCATATCTACCCTGATCTTTCATTTGTTTTAAAGTTTTGCACCAGGCTAAATGAAATTTAGGTAGATCATCTTTACTCATGCTACCATAATAACTATATCTTCTTGTATCTCTTATATACACTAATACCCTGTGGCCTTCATATTCTAAGGTTCCATCATTATTTATTTCAATATCTTCAGGATTGATATCTTTACCTGTGGTTCTAAGTATTCTATCAAGATCTGGTTTCTTCCATCCTAAACTTTCATTCCAATTATTTATTAAATGGGCCCCCATAGTTTTTCTTAAATAAATAAACTGTTTTAAATTTATAAAGTTAGGCAGATTCATTATAAATCTCCTTCTCCAGAAATTTTTTCAATTCTCTCTTCGGCTTTTATAACAACTCTAAAGTCAACTCTTCTTGACAACTGTTTATCTTCAACTTTAGTTAAGTTATCTTCAAAATTATTATTTAATTCATCTTGATCTTCTTTATAAATTAAATTACTAAATGACATCCCATTTGCAGTGACTGTATTTTTTAACCAATTAAATTTTTTCTTGCTTTTATCTAAAGTTAATAAATAAGACAAAACTTTTCTAGCTCTATTCTGAGATAATTCCATATTATTTAGATATGCTTCCTCTTCACTTCTAGCATTCTCCCACTCGCTTGAAGTATGACCTTCTATCCTTACATCTTCAATTTCATTTATATATTTATCTTGTGTCAAAATAGATAAATACCTGGGAAAAAATTCTTTTAACCTACTCTTAAATGAATCAGTTAAATCACTTTCTCCTTGTTGAAACATAACATCAACATCTTTAAATCTAACTATTAAATAATTAGGTAATATTTCAGCATTCCAGTCTTCTAAATCATCTTCAAATTCAATCTGTAATTCTTCATAAATTTCTTTTTTGATTTTTTGATAGTCCTCAGCTAATTGCTTAATTTGCTGATTTTGTTGAGTAACTCTGAGCATAAAACTTATAGCTATCAGCATAAAAACAAGCATTAAAGCGGTCATCATATCGGATATAGAAATCCAATGTTCTCCATCTGAATGCGATTCATTGTTTAATAAATTTTTACTCATTATAATTTTCTCCTGCAGTTTCAATTTCTTCTGCTATTCTTACTACATCTCTTAATCTATCTGTCAGTGGTTGATAATCTTCCACAAATTTATTAGATAAAGAAGCTAGTGATTTACCTAAAGAATTTAATGACTTTTCTAATTCCTCTTCAAGAGCAGAATCTAAGCTTTGTATATTATCTTTTATTATTTCATTTTGTTCAGTTCTCAATCTTAGGTTCATTTTATCTGCATTTTTAAGTATACTTTCTATATTATTTTTAGCTTTTTGATCTAAAGTTTCAAAGTTATCCAATATTCTATTAAAAGCATTTTCTTGTTTACTTAGAATATTATCCGATCTCTCAATACTTTTTTCTACAGAATCAGAAAATCCTTTTGTTAAATCATCAATTCTTTGCTCAATCTTAGGAAAAGCTTCCTGAGCTTTATCAGATATCTCAGCAAATTCTCTCATTGTATTTTCCAATTCTTCTTTTTTATCAATGATACCTTTTAGAATAGGCTCTAAGTTATCAGCTGCTCTAGTAATAGAACCAGACTTCTCAGCTATTTGATCGATACTCTTACTAACTTTTTCTATAGCTTCGGTGTCTTTGTTTAATTTTTCTATTATTTTTTCAAAGCTATCTACCATGAAAGCAACTTGTTCTTTATATTTATCTTGCCAATCCAACATTTTACCTACACCTTCATTTAGCTGCTTGAAATTTTCACCTAAATGTTCATTTATCTTAGAGTTAAAATCTTCCATTGCTCCTTTGATAGCTTCAACCAGAGCTTCTGTATTTTGTTTGGCCATTTCTTTTTGAAATTCATCAAATTTAGTTATTAATTCTTCCTGTTTTTCTAAATTCTTAGAATGATTTTCTTTATTTATATTTTGTACTTCAACAATATTATTTTTAATTTCATTATTTTTTTCTCTCAACATAGATAAATTATAGTTTAATGACCCTTCATCATTGGTTTCTCCAGTTAATGATTTTTTAATTTCAATTAAAATTTCTTTATTTTCTCTAAATAATTTTTTTTGATTTGATAAAAGTTCATCATATTTATTTCTCATTTTTACTAACTGATGTGATAAATTACCTTCACCCTCTTTAATTAAGTAATTCTTAATTTCTTCTAAGTAATTTTCTTCCTCTTTATCTAAAATACTAATTAGTTCATCAATTTTTTTATCATTTTTTTTTGAGCTTTTATTAATTGTTGCTACTATATCCTCTATTGTAGCTCCTGAGTATTCACTATTATTTTCAAAGTATGTAGTTTTTAATTTTAAAATAAGACTCATTATAACACCAGCAATAGAAGTTAAAAATGCAGTCTTTAAACCATTCAGCAGTTGTTCAATACTGATTTGAATCTGATCAATATTAGTATCAAACCTCATTAAACCTATAAAAATACCAAAAAAAGTTCCTAAAATCCCCATTGAAACTAAAATCGCTGGTATTTTATTATTGTTATGAAACTTAAATGCTATAAAAACCATCATACCAATATAGATTAAAGTAACTATTCCACCTGGAGTTCTAAAAAAATCAAATAATTCTGTTGTCATATATTTCTGTCCTCCAATTATCTAAATTTATAATTTTAGTTGTTTTTAATTTCCTCATAGTAAAAATTAACTGCTTTTTCTACTATTTCACTTAAATTTTTATCCCGTTCTATACTCATCAAGGAAATTTTTTTTATAGTCCGCTTACTCAACATATATGATCTTTTTTTCTTTTCTTCTTTAGAGTATTTATTCATTTCTTCTTTAGAATTTTTACTCTTTTCTTCCTCCATTTCTTGTAATCCGTTCATAATGCCTTTAGTTTTGTTTTTAATTTTATCATTCATAGTTAATCAACTCCTGTGCAAGTTTTGCATATTCTTTTGTTCCC
>JBDNGI010000247.1:0-3702 GCA_041689345.1 Halanaerobiales bacterium | reverse complement strand
TAGCAACCTTAGAAAAGCTAGGTGTACAAAGCTCTTTTTCAAGACCTAGAGTAAGTAACGATAATCCATATTCAGAATCTCTTTTTAAAACAATGAAATACAGACCTAAGTATCCTGGTGAAGGTTTTTCTAACTTAGAAGATGCTAGAAAATGGGTAAGTAAATTTGTAAGTTGGTATAATTGCACTCATTTACATAGTGAAATTAACTTTATAACCCCGTATCAAAGGCACTATGGCTTAGATGAAGATATAATGAAGAATCGTATTAAGACTTATAAAGTAGCCAAGGCAAAGCACCCAGAAAGGTGGTCTAAAGAAATTAGAGATTGGTCATTACCAGAGTATGTAACATTAAATCCAATGAAAGAAGAAGAAATAGAAAGATGTATTAAACAACAAAATAATTAAATCAAATATATTTCAGAGATATTATGTTAATGTCTTTTATGTTAAATACGACAACTTACTTGACAAACTCCGGAAAATAATAAAATCTTTAATTTTGTGAAACTTGAATACAATACAAACTATAGATGTGTATTGATTGGACCTATACCTCATAGTACAAAAGGCAAGGGGGGACTAAAGTAGTATAATATCTAAAATGGAGAATGAAGATGATAAATATCCGCCTGTATATAGGTTGGAGAAGGGCAATCACCTTAAAATAACAAAAAGTAATCTTGAAAAAACCTTTAGAGAAATAAAGGAAATATACTTCTCATAAGTTAGAATTGAATACTATCAATAAAGTTGAACAAATCAACTTTTAATAATAAAATAGATAACAGAAAGCAATTTATGATACCACAGGAGGGAATAATGGCAATCAAAAAAAGTGAACTTTACTCGAAATTATGGAAAAGCTGTGATGAACTAAGAGGAGGGATGGATGCCTCTCAATATAAGGACTATATACTAGTTCTTTTATTTATGAGATATGTAACAGACAAATACAAAAATACAAGAAATCCTTTAATAATAGCACCTGAGGGTGGTAGCTTCGATGACCTTGTTAAGATAAAGGGAGATCCAGAAATAGGAGATAAGACTAATAAAATAATAAGAAAGATGGCTGAAGAAAACGACCTTGTAGGTGTTATTACTAACGCCGACTTTAACGACTCTGATAAGTTGGGAAAAGGTAAGGAGTTAGTTGATAGACTCACCAATCTCATAGCTACCTTTGAAGATGAAAATCTAGACTTCGGCAGAAACTCTGCAGAAGGTGATGACATTTTAGGAGATGCCTACGAATATCTAATGAAACACTTTGCTACTCAATCTGGAAAGAGTAAAGGCCAGTTTTACACTCCTGCTGAAGTATCTAGAGTAATGTCTAAAATCATAGGTATAAACAAAGAAACAAGACAGGATGAAACCATTTACGATCCAACCTGCGGAAGTGGATCCTTACTACTTAAAGCTTCCGATGAATCACAAAAGGGTATGAGTATATACGGCCAGGAAAAAGACGTATCTACAGTAGCTCTTGCTAAGATGAATATGATACTTCACAACAATGAAACAGCAGAAATAGTACAGGGAGATACAATAACCTCTCCTGAGTTTAAAAATAAAGAAGGAAAACTGCAGAGATTCGACTACGCTGTAGCAAATCCACCTTTTTCTACTAAATCCTGGAGCAACGGAATAGATCCTATAAACGATGAATTTGAAAGATTCGATGGTATAGGAATTCCTCCTAATAAGAACGGAGACTATGCTTTCTTTTTGCATCTTCTTAAATCATTAAAATCCAACGGTAAGGGAGCTATAATACTTCCTCATGGTGTTTTATTTAGAGGCAATGCTGAGGGAGAAATAAGAAAGAACGTAGTTAAAAGAGGCTATATTAAAGGTATAATAGGACTTCCGGCCAATCTATTCTTTGGCACGGGTATACCTGCTTGTATCATAGTAGTAGATAAAGAAAATGCTCAAAGCAGAAAAGGTATATTCATGATAGACGGAAGTAAAGGATACGTAAAAGACGGAAATAAAAACAGACTTAGAGAACAAGATGTTAAAAAACTGGTAGAAACCTTTAATAAGCAGCTTGAATTAGAAAAATATTCAAGAATGGTACCAATAGAAGAAATTGAAAGCAATGAATACAACCTAAATATACCTAGATATATAGATAACCAGGAAGAAGAAGATATTCAAGACATTAAAAGACATCTATCAGGAGGAATTCCTAAAGAAAATGTAGATGAACTTCAAAAATACTGGAAGGTATATCCTACTTTAAAAGAAGAACTTTTTATGGAAAAAGACAACCTAGACTATGCTGTTCTTATGGTTGGTATTGATGATATAAAGGATATTATATATAGAAATAAAGACTTCATAAACTATGAAAAACAAGTAAAAGATATCCTAGATGAATGGACTAGAAGCAATAGAGAAGTACTTAACAGTATAGACGAAAATACTAGACCTGTAGAATTAATATTTGATATAGCTCAGCAGCTTTTAGAAGCCTTTGAAGGTAGGGTAATAATAGATAAATACGATATATATCAGTACCTTATGGCCTATTGGAACGAAACCATGAAAGACGACGTATATATGATAGTAGAAACCGGATGGATAGGAGATGAAGATCTTTTACCAGAAGACTTAGTTATAGATTCATATTTTAAAGACGAAAAAGAAGAAATAGACAACTTAGAATCTGAAAAAGACAACTTAGAATCAGAGCTTCAAGAATTTGAAGAAGAGCATACTGGAGAAGACGGATTATTAGAAGAAGTAAAAAACGATAAAGGCAATATAACTAAAACTGAACTTAAGAAAAAGATAAAGGAGCTAAAAAAAGACGAAAACTCTGAAGAAGAACTAGAAGTATTTGAAAAATATATTAACCTTACAGATGATATAGCTTCTATAAAGAAAAACATAAAGAAGAAAGAAAAAGCCCTATCTAAAATAGTGGAAGAAAAACTGAAAAACATAACTGAAGAAGAAGTTAAAAATATTGTAATCGAAAGCAAATGGATAGAAACTATAAAGGGAAAAATACTTGAAGAAATGGAAAGAATATCCTACAGACTAACATCAAGAATCAAAGAATTAGCTGAAAGATACGATGAACCCCTTCCTGAAATTGAAACAGAAGTACAAGAACTGGAAGGAAAAGTTAAAGAACATCTTAGAAGGATGGGTGTATCATGGTAGAAGAAAAAGTAAGAGAAGGATATATAAGGACGGAAGTCGGAATTATACCTGAAGAGTGGGAAGAAAAAGAATTAGGGGAAATATGCACGATTGAAACTGGATCGAGACCAAAAGGTGGAGTAACAGAAGAAGGAGAAATTCCAAGTTTAGGTGAAGAGAATATTAAAAATCAAAATGGCATGAAATATGATAGCATAAAAAAAGTAAGTAGAAACTATGCAAATTCAATGAAATCTGGAATATTAAATAATAATGATATACTTATAAATAAAGATGGAGCAAATACGGGAAAATTAGGTCTATATAAAAAGATATTTAATTATGCAACGATAAATGAACATCTTTATACAATTAGAGCACAGAATGATTGTAATCATTTTCTTTATTATTCTTTATGCTCTCATAATGTACAAAATAATATTAAAACATTGATTACTGGAGCTGCTCAACCAGGATTAACTAGACAGTCGAGTACTAAATTAATTATTTTATTATCACTACTAAAAGAACAAAAAGC
>JBDNGI010000246.1:0-4613 GCA_041689345.1 Halanaerobiales bacterium | reverse complement strand
TCTATATTTCTGAAGTTAAGAGCCCATTACCATACAATACTTTACTTAAATCATCTAAAGATGATTCAATTTTTGCTAACATTTAATATGCTTGACTAGCTTCTAAAAAAACAAATGAGTTAACTGGATCATCTTAATTAATTTCTTATTACTTAATTCTTAGGGAGACATCCCAAAAAAAATTATATTTTATATCCGTAATATGCATTAATATATATTTCCTTTAACTCTTTTACTAAGGGCATCCTTGGATTAGCAGTAGTACATTGGTCTTCAAATGCCTTATCTGCTAACTCATCAACAACATTCATAGATTCCTCTTCAGCAATACCGCATTCCCTAATAGATAAGGGCATATCAAGTTCTTTAGATAATTCAATTATGTGGTTAATCAGACATTCTACATTCTCTTCCGGATTACTACAAGGTAATCCTAGATATTTTACTATCTCTGAATATTTTTCGTCAGCAATATAATGTTCATACTTTGGAAAAGAATTAAACTTTGTTGGTTTTGATGCATTATATTTTATTACATATGGTAATATTATCGCATTAGCTCTACCATGTGGTATATGAAACTCCCCTCCCAGTTTGTGAGCAAGGCTATGATTTATTCCCAAAAAGGCATTTGTAAAGGCCATTCCAGCAATGCATGAAGCATTATGCATCTTTTCTCTAGCTTCCTGGTCTTCACCATTTCTATATGCCCGTGGTAAATAATCAAAACATAACTGAATTGCTTTCATAGCAAGACCATCAGTATAATCAGAGGCCATAACTGAAACATATGATTCTATCGCATGTGTTAAAACATCTAGTCCTGTATCAGCAGTTACACCTGCCGGTAAAGTTTGTACAAATTCTGGATCAATAATAGCAACATCAGGGGTTAATTCATAGTCTACCAGAGGATACTTGGTCTCATTTACCGGATCTGTAATAACAGTAAAGGAAGTAACTTCAGAACCCGTACCAGAAGTTGTTGGAATTGCTACTAGTTTTGCTTTCTTACCCAGAGATGGATATTTAAATACCCGTTTACGTATATCCATAAACTTCATACGGAGATCGTCAAAGTCGGTATCAGGGTGTTCATAAAATAACCACATCGCTTTAGCAGCATCTATTACTGAACCTCCACCTAGAGCAATAATTACATCAGGTTTAAATATATTAATGGCCTCAACACCAGTTTTGACTGTCTGAACTGTCGGATCAGGCTCAACCTCATCAAATATTTCCGAATGGACATATTCCCTGCCTTCTCTTTTACGAAGGTGATATAAGACTTTATTTACATAACCATATTCTGTCATAGTCTTATCTGTAACAATAAAGGCCCTTGATATATCCGGCATCTTTGATAAGTATTGGACTGAACCTGGTTGAAAATATATCTTTTCAGGAATCTTAATCCACTGCATATTATACCTTCTTTTTGCTACCCTTTTCTTATTTATGAGATTAACAGCAGTTATATTTGCTGTAGTACTGTTTCTCCCAAAAGAACCACAACCTAAGGTTAATGAAGGCATATTAGTATTGTATAGATCGCCAATAGCACCATGGCTGGAAGGCTGATTTGTTATGAGACGACCAGTATTAACTCTTTCAGCAAAACGCTCAATAACTACCTCATCATTGGAATGAATAACCGCTGAATGGCCCGAACCTCCAAAGTTCACCATTTCTACTGCACGTTGTATCCCTTCTTCTGAACCACTTACTCTAAAACAGGCTAAAATCGGACTCAACTTCTCCCTTGATAAAGGAAAATCAGGACCTACACCAGCCAATTCAACTACCAGGATTTTAGTATCTTCCGGAACATCAATGTCTGCCATCCTGGCTATCTTATATGGGGATTGTCCAACTATTTCAGGATTCATCGATTCCTTTTCTTTATTGATCGCAAGATCTTCTAATCTATTTACCTCATCTTCTTTAACAAAATAACATCCATGCTTTTTCATATATGAAGTAACTTCTTCATATATTTCATCATCAATGATTACTGCCTGTTCAGAGGCGCAGATCATTCCATTGTCAAAAGTCTTGGAAAGTATTAAGTCTGTTACCGACCTTTTGATATCAGCAGTCCTTTCAATATAACAGGGAACATTTCCAGGACCTACTCCCAAGGCTGGTTTACCTGCACTATAAGCAGCCTTTACCATAGAGGATCCGCCTGTAGCAAGTATTAAAGAAATCCCATCATTTTTCATTAATGACTGGGTTGCCTCAATAGACGGCTCTTTAATCCATTGAATGCAATCCTCAGGGGCACCTGCTTTAACTGCGGCATCTCTCATAACCCTAGCCGACTCAACACTACATTGTTGTGAGGCTGGATGAAAAGCAAATATTATAGGATTTCTTGCCTTAATGGCAATTAGACACTTAAATAGAGTCGTTGAAGTTGGATTAGTCACTGGTGTTATACCAGCGATAACCCCTACTGGCTCTGCAATTTCATAATAATCCTCCTCTGGGTTTTCATCAATAACACCTACTGTTTTTATATATTTAATACTATGATAAATATACTCTGTAGCAAAAAGATTTTTTATTATCTTATCTTCATATAACCCACGTCCTGTTTCTTCTACTGCTAATTTGGCCAATCTCATATGATTTGCTAAACCAGCTAAAGCCATTTCTTTAACTATATGGTTGATCTGATCTTGATCTAATTTAATCATTTCTTTTAGGGAATTTTTTGCCTGTTCCACTAGTTTTTCTACTCTTACTGTAACAGTATCTTTTTTATCTTTAGTATTTTCTTGAAACTTAGCTTCTTCTTTCTCAATATCTTTATTATCAGTCTTTAAATCTTCTTCAAGAACAGCAAATTCATAATCATATTCGTCATATTGTTTATACACATACATTCCTCCTTTTATTATATCATTTGTATTTAAGCGAGAAATTATTTACATAAGGATACAATAAAGGGAATTAAAGTAATACTTTAGGTAAAAAAAATAGCAGCATATATTATACGCTGCCATTTTTAAAATAATAATCAAATAATGTAAGTTTTAGAAGCCCTAAAGGTTACCATAGTCAGGCCCCTATGAGTCTTAGTTACGACGGTGAAGTGAACTCGTTCTCAAAGTTGAACATCGGGAAATCAAATGGAGAATCTAATCCACCTGATTGAGACCCAACTTATAGAAGTGGGGTCATAACCTAGTAGATATTACGATAAAATCTTTATTTTAAAAATTAGGTTTACTCAGATTCATTACTCCATGATTTTATAAACTCTAAAATATCTTTTTTTGTAGGGCTTTTCGCATTTCTTACATAAAAACCTGAGGTAGATACTCCCATTACCAGTGATAATTGTACTGATAAACCTAAAGATTGAGCTAGACAGAAACCAGCATTAAAGTTGTCTCCAGCACCTGTAGTTAACTTTGGATTAACTACATATGGACCAACAGTCTCATAATGCTCGCCATTACAGTAAGCACTAGCCCGATCAACAGGATGTACAACTAAACAATAAATATCTAATTCCTTGGCAACTTTTGTAGTTAACTCTTCTAAATCAACGTCACCATTAGCTAAATTAGCAATCTCTAGATTTAACACTTCAGCAATTTCGACTGCTTCTTTCTTATTTAACCCCAAGATTACATCAAATTCCGAACTAAACCTTTCCAGAATTTTTAATGCCTCAGATATTGCATCATTAGTTCTTTTCTCTGGATCTGCTAAATCAAAGAAAGCTATTCTATTCTTTTCCTTATCCTTAATCAGAGGGAAAACCTCTTTTATTAACCCTTCCCATATACCATTCATATATGGAACCATTGTCCAGTTTTCCAATCCTAATAAATCTGTATTATCTAATAATGTGGCTAAAGTATTTACATCAATTTCATCTTTAATATTATCCCAGTTAATATCTTTTATAGTCTCAAGTTTACCCAGCATCAGTTTCCCATCTTCAAATTCTACTGCATCAGTATGACCTGGATTGGCCACAGATATTATATCAGTACAGCGCTCTGCCATATCTTTAAACACAGGATGAATATTAGGTTTCCCCAGTGCCCCAACATATGTAACATTATTACCGTATTCAACTAAGGCATTTGCTAAAATTGGTCCATTACCACCAAGCTTAACCTGTACTGGTACAAATTCAATATTTGCACTTAAACCGGCAGCTTTTGTTATTCTTTCTCCTAAACCACTAATAGTCTTTAATCTTGAATAATTTTCTGCAGTCTCTCTAGTATTTACGACATGAATAATTTCGTCGACAAACCCATCAACTCCAATAACAGCATTTATACTTGAAAAATCTTTATCTTCAAGGGCTGTAAGCAGTTGGGATATTTCTTGCTGTAAATCCTGTTTTCTCATTTCAAAATCCTCCTTAGAAATAACCTATATCTATGTAATTTTTTTTCTTTAATATAAATTCAACAAATATATAGAAATTCCTTCTTGAAATTATAATTAAATTATATAACAGCAAATAAATCCTACTAAATATTAAACTTAAAGACAATTTTACACAAAAATTTTATATTAGACATATATATATATATATATCACCCATAGAGAACTTTACCCCTATTAATAAACAGGGA